>NZ_PQMX01000050.1:0-44458 GCF_004368385.1 Burkholderia sp. B10
GTGTATAAGAGACAGTAACAGCCGCCCGCTCCTCGGCCACGACCGCCGGGTCGACGCGCGCCTTCTCCATCCCGTCGAGCCGCAGCTTGTGCTGCAGCTTCCGGTATTTGCGGTACGCGGCGCCGACGCACTCCGCCTCGTCCGCCTCCATCAGCCCGAACCGCGCGACTTCGCGCAGCAGCGCGATGTTGCCGGTGTTGCGGATCAGCTCGGCATCGCTCGACGCATGCAGCAGCACCCAGTACTGGACGATGAACTCGATGTCGACCATCCCGCCGCGATCGTGCTTCAGGTCGAACAGCTCGCTGTGGTTCGGGTGACCGGCGAACACCTTGTCGCGCATGTCGACGATTTCCCGCGCGAGCACGGCCGCATCGCGCGGCGTCGTCAGCACCTGCTGGCGGATCGCCTCGAAGGCCGCGCCGATCTGCGCGTCGCCGGCGCTGTACCGCGCGCGCGTCAGCGCCTGGTGCTCCCAGACCCACGCGGTATTCGCCGCATCGCCTTCGCGCAGCTGGTAACGGCGGAACGCATCGAGATCGGTGACGAGCAGCCCGGCCTCGCCGTTCGGCCGCAGCCGCAGGTCGATGTCGAACAGCGCGCCCGCGCCGGTCGCGGTGGTGAGCCACGTGATGAGCCGCCGCGTAAACGTCGTATAGACGTCCGCCGAGCGCTCGTCCGGGTCGTCGTACAGGAAGATCAGATCGAGATCCGACGCATAGCCGAGCTCCTTGCCGCCGAGCTTGCCGTATGCGATCACCGCGAACTTCGGCACGTCGCGATGGCGTTTCGCGAGCTGCGACCAGACGACCTCGATCGTCACGTCGAGCACTGCATCGGCGAGCTCGGACAGCCGGTCGCTCACGTGCTCGACCGACAGCTGGCCGGCCAGGTCGATCAGCAGGATGCGGAACACCTCCGCATGCTGTGCGTGCCGCAGCAGGTCCATCTGCTGCTCGGGGCCGTCGGCGGCGGCGAGCCGCGCGCGCAGCGCGTCCTTGAACGCGGGCCAGTCGAACGGGCTCGCGATCGCCTCGTCGTCGAGCAGCTCGTCGAGCAATTGCGGATGCCGAATCAGATAGCCGCCGCCCCAGCGCGTCGTGCCGAGCACCGACAGCACGCGATCGAGCGCGGCCGGGTACTCGGTGAGCAGCGCGAGATAAACGCCGCGCCGGCTGACCGTCTCCAGCAGATCGAACAATCGCACGACCGTCTCGTCGCGGCGCGCGGCGTCGATCCGCGGCGCGGCCTCGAGCGCGCGCTGCGCGACGCTGTCGAAGCGCTGCCGGCTCTTTTCCGGCAGACCGGCATAGCGCGACGACTGCCAGATCGCGCGCAGCCGGGCGAGCACCGCGGCCGGATCGGCGAAGCCGAGGCCGTCGAGGCGCGCGAGCAGCGTCTCGTCGTCGCCGTCGTCCGCGAGCGCGCCGCTCCATATCCAGGCGGCGGCAGCGTCTTCGCCCGACGCGCACGCGCCGCCATTGCCCTTGTCGGCGAAGATCTGGTCGAACTGCGCCTCGACGAAGGTCCGGTGCGCATCGAGCGCGGCGGTGAGCGCCGCGTAGTCGGCAAAACCGAGCGACGCGGCGAGCACCGCCCGCTCGCCCGGATCGACCGGCATCGCGTGGGTCTGCGCGTCGTCGCGATACTGCAGCCGATGCTCGAGCGTGCGCAGGAAGTTGTACGCGTCGGTCAGCCGCTCGCGCACGTCCTCGCCGATCAGCCCGCGCGCCTGCGCATGGCGCAGCACCGCGAGCGTCGGCCGCACGCGGAACTCCGCGTCCTGGCCGCCGCGGATCAGCTGGAACACCTGCGCGCTGAATTCGATCTCGCGGATGCCGCCGCGCCCGAGCTTGATGTCGTCGGCCTTGTCGGGCCGCATCGACGCGCGGCGCGCGGCCTCGTGCCGGATCTGCTGATGCAGCGACCGGATCGCGCCGATCACGCCGAAATCGAGATAGCGGCGGTAGACGAACGGCTTGACGATTGCTTCGAGCTGCGATGCGAGCCGCCGCGCCGCGTCGCTGTCGCCTTCCGACACGAGCCGCCCCTTGATCCATGCATAGCGCTCCCATTCGCGCCCCTGCACGTAAAAGTATTCCTCGAGCATCCCGAGGCTGCATACGAGCGGCCCGGAATCGCCGTTGGGACGCAGCCGCATGTCGACGCGAAACACGTAGCCGTCGGCGGTGACCTCGGACAGCACGCCGATCAGGCGCCGGCCGAGCCGCGTGAAGTACTCCTGCGTGGACAGCGGCGCGCGCGTGCCGCCGGCCGTCTCGCCGTCGTCCTCGTAGACGAAGATCAGGTCGATGTCCGACGACACGTTCAGCTCGCGGCCGCCGAGCTTGCCCATCCCGACCACGCCGAGCACGACGCGCTGGCCGTCGGCGCCGCGCGGCTCGCCGTAGGTGGCCTCGAGCTCCGCGGACAGCAGCGCGAGCGAGCGCTGCACGGCCACTTCGGCGAGGTCGGTCATCGCGGACGTGACCTCGGCGACGTCCGCGACGCCGCGCAGGTCGCGCTCCGCCACCGCGCCGAACACCTCGACGCGCAACTGCCGCAGCGCGCGCTTCAATTCGTCGTCGCCCGGCGCGGCCGCGCCGGAACTCGTCGCGAGCAACTCGGTGAGGCGCGCGTCGAGCCGCGCGCGCGTGAGCGGCGCGTCGGCCCACGCGGCGATCAGCTCGGCCAGCGCGGGGCGCGCGGCGACCGCGCGGGCGAGATAGCGGGAATAGGACGTGCTGATCAGGGCGGAAGCGTCGGTCATCGTCATCGAAAAGCGGGCGTGGCGGTAAGGCCCGTTGCCGCGGGTCGCGCGTGCGCGCGCCGCTGCCGACAGACCGTTGGACTCGGCGCGGTGTGAGCGGCCGCGCGTGCGCCGCCGCCCACACCGCGCGCCGGAAAGCCCGTGCCGCATGCGCGCAACGGCCGCCGGCACGAACCCCTGTGATACATTTCAACGTCAATCTGCAAAACTACCATATCGCCGCCCCTCCGCCGCATGTCCGACCGTCAGGAATCCGCCGTAGCTGCGCCCGAAGCGGGACCTCCGAAGCACGATCATCCGGTCCTGCGCCGCGTGTTCAGGGTGACGCTGGCAGTCGGCATCGGCGTGTACTTCGTCGCGTCCGGCGCATTCCTCGGGCTGCGCTACGTGGTGCTGCCGCGCATCGACGAATTCCGGCCGCGCATCGAGCGCGCCGTGTCCGACAAGCTCCACGAGCAGCTTTCGATCGGCAGGCTGTCCCCGCACTGGTCGGGCATGCAGCCGGGCGTCGAAGTGACGAACCTCACCATTCGCGGCCGTGACGGCCGCATCGCGCTGTCGGTGCCGCATGCGACGGCCGCGCTGTCGTGGATCTCGCTGCTGCGGCTGTCGCCTGCGCTGTCCAGCCTGATCGTCGACCATCCGGATCTCGTCGTCGCGCGCGCGGCCGACGGTTCGCTGAGCGTCGCGGGCATCGGCGTCGCGACCACCCACGGCGGCAACGACACGTTCGGCACCTGGCTGCTGAAGCAGGAAGCGATCGTGCTGCGCAACGGCACGCTGCGCTGGCGCGACGCCCAGCACGACGCACCGGAGCTCGCGCTGTCGGGCATCCGCCTCGCCGTGCTGAACCACGGCCGCGAGCACAAGGTCGCGCTGCAGGCGCCGGCCAACGGCACGCTGCTGCTCGGCCCGCTCGACTTCCGCGCGCGCTTCACGCACAAGCCGCTCGCGCCGATCGGCAAGCCGACCAACTGGACCGGCAACGCGTACCTGTCCACCGGCCCGGTCGACCTGCAGACGCTCGGCCGCTACCTCGACCTGCCGTTCACGGCCCACGCGGGCCGGATCGACAACGCGATCTGGGCGACCTTTCAGGACGGCCACCTGCGCTCCGCGGGCGGCGACCTGCAGGGCGCCGACGTCGTGCTGCGCGTGCGGCCGACCCAGCCGCGCCTGGAAGTGCCGACGGTCGGATTCGGCTGGGACATCGCGCTCGACGCCGGCCGCGACTACACGCTGCACCTGACGCGCTTCAACGCCGAGCTCGGCCAGCCGCCGCTGCCCGACGGCACGCCGCTCGCGCGCTCGCTCGCGCTGTCGACGCTGACCGCCCGCTACCGCGTGCCGACCGCCGATCAGGGGCAGTTGCTGAGCGTCGCCGGCGACCGCGTCGATCTCGGCATCCTCAGCGAATTCATCCGCGGGCTCCCGCTGCCGGCGCGGCTGCGCAACGAGCTGATCAAGCTCGACCCGCACGGCATGGTGTCGAACTATCACATCGAGGTCGAACGCGCGAAGCCCGCGCGGGCCGAGCTCGCCGACGAGGAACGCCGCACCGGCGCCGCGCCGATCGTCCGCTACCGCTTCCTCGGCGATCTGCAAGGCATCAGCTTCGCCGCGCAGGAGCCGCCGCCCGGGCTGTCGCCGCGCGGCCATCCGCGCGCCGGCTGGCCGGGCGTCGAGAACCTGTGGGGCAGCGTCGACGCGACCGAGACGGGCGGCGCCGCGCACTTCGACACGGTGAACGCGGCGGTCACGGTGCCCGGCGAGTTCGACGAACCGCGCCTGACCTTCGACCGGCTGCGCGGCAACGCCAAATGGGTGATCACGCCGGCGCCGGGCGAGAAACACGCGCGCGTCGACGTGACGTTGCCCGACCTGTACGTCGCGAATCCCGATGCCGAGATCGACGTATCGGGCACGTACACGAACCCCGGCCACGGCCGCGGCTCGCTCGACCTGCGCGCCGAGTTCGCCCGCGCGGCGGTGGCGCGCATCCCGCGCTACCTGCCGACCGGCATGTCGGAGCGGCTGCGCGCGTATCTCGGGCATGCGCTGCAGGACGGTCGCGTGACCAAGGGCGCGTCGATCGTCGCGCGCGGCCCGCTCGAAAAATTCCCGTTCGAACACGAGCCGGATGCCGGCGTGTTCCACATCGTCGCGCCGTTCACCGGCGGGCGCTTCGAGCCGACGCCCTACCCGCCGCGCAAGCTCGCGAACGGCACGCCGAGCGTGTGGCCGGCGCTCGACGGGATCGACGGCGTGTTCGAGCTCGCGCAGAACAAGCTGCGCTTCGACATCGCACGCGCGCGCTACAAGCGCGTCGCGCTGACGAACGTCAACGGCCGGATCGACGACCTCGGCAATCCGTCGAAGTCGCCGCTCGTGATCGACGGCCACGCGCACGGGCCGCTCGCCGACCTGATCGACTACGCGGACAACAGCTCGCTCGGCACGATGAGCGGCCACATCGGCCAGCGCATCGACGCGCAGGGCCCGGCGTCGCTCGCGCTGAAGATCACGATTCCGCAGCACGTGCCGCATCCGCACACGCACGTCGAAGGCGCGCTCGCGTTCGGCGGCAACACGCTGTCGACCGACGGCGTGCCGCCGCTGTCCGCGCTGCGCGGCAGCGTGCGTTTCACGGAGGCCGGCGCGTCGCTGCACGACCTGGCCGGGCGCTTCCTCGGCGGGCCGGTGCACGCGAACGGCAGCTTCCAGTCGCACGGCCCGTACACGGTCGACGTCGACGGCAAGCTCGCGCTCGACGCCGCCCGCGGACTGAACCTGCGCGGCACGGCCGCGGCGCTGCTCGAACACGTGGTCGGCGACGCGCCGTACGAGGTCGCCGTGCGCGGCGCGCCGGGCGGCCTGCCGCAGATCACCGCGCGCTCCGACCTGACGGGCGTCGCGCTGAACTTCCCGGCGCCGTTCGCGAAACCGGCCGGCGAGCCGATGCCGTTTCGCTTCACGCTGCAGCCGGCCACGCCGGCCGGCGGCAAGCGCATCGAGCACGCGGACCTGACGCTCGGCCCGGTGTCGGCCACCTATCTGCTCGACGCGACGCGCGGCCAGCCGCTGCGCGCATTGCGCGGCGCGATGGGCATCCACCGGATGCCCGACCTGCCGCAGGACGGCGTGAGCGCGGCGGTCGATGTCGACGAGCTGGATGCCGACGCGTGGCTCGCGCTCGCGCACACGCTGAAGCCCGACACGCCGCGCACGCCGGAGCCGCCGCCGGAGGCGCCGGCGCGGTCGCGCATCGACGTCGCCAGCTTCACGCCGAAACGTTTCGCGCTGCACTTCGGCACGCTGAAGCTGCTCAAGCGCAACTGGGGAAACGTGATCGTCGGCGCGTCGCACGTCGACGAGCTGTGGCAGGCGAACATCGCGTCGAACCAGGTCTCGGGCTACCTGTCGTGGGCGCCGGGCGGCGGGCACAACGGCGCGGGCGTGCTCAATGCACGGCTCGCGAAGCTGGTGATTCCCGACAGCGCCGAGCACGACCTCGTCGGCCGCGCGATGAACCTGCCGACGCCGACCGACCGGCCGATACCGTCGGTGGACCTGATCGTCGACCAGGTCGTCGCGCGCAATCACGACATCGGCCGGCTGGTCGTCAACGCGCGCAACATCGACGAGGACGGCGTACCGGTGTGGCAGCTCGACCGGCTCGAGCTCGCCAATCCGGCCGCGAAACTGACGGCCACCGGCAACTGGCGCACGTCGCGCCGTGCGCTGGCCCGCGGCGTGGACGACAACGACGCGCCGCGGCGCAGCGTGTTCGACTTCAAGCTCGACGTCGGCAACGCGGGCGCGCTGCTCGACCTCGTCGGCCTGCCGCGCACGCTCGAGAACGGCCACGGCACGGTGACCGGCAAGGTGGGCTGGCGCGGCGGCCCGACGGCCGTCGAGGTGCCGTCGCTCGGCGGCCAGGTCGCGCTCGACTTCGAGCACGGCCAGATCCTGAAGGTCGATCCGGGCGCCGCGAAACTGCTCGGCGTGCTGAGCCTGCAGAGCCTCGCGCGGTTCCTGACGCTGAACTTCCGCGACGTGATCGGCAAGGGGCTGCCGTTCGACAAGATCACCGGCACCAGCCGGATCTCGAACGGGATCGCCCGCACCGACGACTTCTCGATGACGACGGCGCCCGCGAACGTGACCGTGCGCGGCGCGGTCGATCTCGCCACCGAGACGCAGGACCTGCACGCGCACGTCGCGCCGAAGATCGGCGCCGGCACCGCGGCGATCGCGGCCGCGATCGTCAATCCGCTGCTCGGCGTCGGCGTGCTGGCGGCGAACTACGCGCTGTCGCAGACGCTGTCGCACGCGTTCGCGCTCGACTATGCGATCACCGGCTCGTGGGCGCATCCGCATATCGAGCGGGTGCGGGGCGATCAGGGTAAGATGGATCACGGTCCGGCCGATGCGGCAAGCCACTGACGCGTGCAGGCCGCCGGACCGCACCCCTTTTACGAAGCCAGCGATCCTGCGATGACCGATCCGACCCGTTCCGCCACGCCCTTCCGGGTTGCCGCGCTGCAGATGGTGAGCACGCCGGACGTCGCGCGCAATCTCGCCGACGCCGGCCACCTGATCGAGCAGGCGGCGGCAGACGGCGCGCAACTGGTGCTGCTGCCCGAGTATTTCTGCTTCATGGGCCACCGCGACACCGACAAGCTCGCGCTCGCCGAACCCTATCGCGACGGGCCGATCCAGCAGTTCCTCGCGCAGGCCGCGCAGCGGCATCGCGTCTGGGTGATCGGCGGCACGCTGCCGCTGCAGGCGCCGGAGCCCGACCGCGTGCTGAACACGACGCTCGTGTTCGACCCGAGCGGCCGCGAGGCCGCCCGCTACGACAAGATCCACCTGTTCAACTTCGAGAAAGGCGACGAATCGTTCGACGAGGCGCGCACGATCCGCGCGGGCGACACGGTCGTCGCGTTCGACGCGCCGTTCGGGCGGGTCGGCCTGTCGGTCTGCTACGATCTGCGCTTTCCCGAGCTGTACCGCCGGATGGGCGATTGCGCACTGCTCGTCGTGCCGTCGGCGTTTACGTATACGACGGGCCGCGCGCACTGGGAAACGCTGCTGCGCGCGCGGGCCGTCGAGAACCAGTGCTACGTGCTGGCCGCCGCGCAGGGCGGCAAGCACGAGAACGGCCGGCGCACGTGGGGCCACAGCATGCTGATCGATCCGTGGGGCGAAATCGTCGCGGTCCGCGACGAAGGCGCAGGCGTCGTGGCCGGCGCGCTCGACCCTCAGCGCATCGCCGACGTGCGCCAGAGCCTGCCCGCGTGGCGGCATCGCGTGCTGGCCTGAAGCGCCGCCGCCGCTTGAAACGCCGCCCGGCCAACCCATCTGTCCAGAACGCACCCGACAACTTTTTGAGAAACCTCGATACCCGCATGAACATCATCGAACCCGGCATCCGCAATCTTGCGCTGGCGAAGGACATCCTCCTCACGCCGTACGGCCTCGACGAGAGCCTGCTCACGCGCACGATCGCCGACATCTTCACGCATCGCGTCGACTACGCGGACCTGTACTTCCAGGCCACCCGCAGCGAAGCGTGGAGCCTCGAGGAAGGCATCGTGAAGTCGGGCAGCTTCAGCATCGACCAGGGCGTCGGCGTGCGCGCGGTGGCGGGCGACCGCACCGCGTTCGCCTATTCGGACGACCTGTCGCCGGAAGCCATCGCCCAGGCGGCCGCGGCCACCAAGGCGATCGCGGCGGCGGGCGGCGGCCGCCAGAAGATCAAGGCGGCGACGTCGCTGAAAGGCATCACCGGCCGCGACCTGTACCTGCCGTCCGACCCGCTCGCGTCGCTCGACGCGACCGCCAAGGTCAAGCTGCTCGAGCGCATCGAGCAGATGGCGCGCGGGCGCGACCCGCGCGTCACGCAGGTGATGGCGGGCCTCGCCGGCGAATACGACGTCGTGCTGGTCGCGCGCAGCGACGGCGCGCTCGCGGCCGACATCCGGCCGCTCGTGCGCGTGTCCGTCACGGTGATCGCCGAGCAGAACGGCCGCCGCGAGATCGGCTCCGGCGGCGGCGGCGGGCGCTTCGACTACGCCTATTTCACCGACGACGTGCTGTCGCGCTACGTCGACGACGCGGTGCACGCCGCGCTGGTGAACCTCGACGCGCGCCCGGCGCCGGCCGGCGCGATGACCGTCGTGCTCGGGCCGGGCTGGCCGGGCGTGCTGCTGCACGAGGCGATCGGCCACGGCCTCGAGGGCGACTTCAACCGCAAGGGCTCGTCGGCATTCGCGGGCCGGATCGGCGAGCAGGTTGCCGCGAAGGGCGTGACGGTGGTCGACGACGGCACGCTGCCGAACCGCCGCGGCTCGCTGAACATCGACGACGAAGGCAACCCGACGCAGTGCACGACGCTGATCGAGGACGGCATCCTCAAGGGTTACATCCAGGACACGCTGAACGCGCGCCTGATGAAGATGCCCGTGACCGGCAACGCGCGCCGCGAGTCGTACGCCGCGCTGCCGATGCCGCGCATGACCAACACGTACATGCTCAACGGCGACAAGGATCCGCAGGAAATCATCGCGTCGGTGAAGAACGGCCTGTACGCGGTGAACTTCGGCGGCGGCCAGGTCGACATCACGAACGGCAAGTTCGTGTTCTCGGCGTCCGAGGCGTACATGATCGAGAACGGCAAGGTCACCTACCCGGTGAAGGGCGCGACGCTGATCGGCAGCGGCCCGGAATCGCTGAAGTACGTGAGCATGATCGGCAACGACATGTCGCTCGATTCGGGCGTCGGCGTCTGCGGCAAGGAAGGCCAGAGCGTGCCGGTCGGCGTCGGCCAGCCGACGCTGCGGATCGACAAGATGACCGTCGGCGGTACGGCATAACCGCATCGCTGCGCAGACAATCCGCGCATTTTGACGAAACCACGCGGATTGCCCGCATTTTTGACTGCCCCCGGTTGCCAGCTGCGCGGCGACCGGGTATAAATTGCGAATCGACTTTTTCGACGAACCGAATCTCCGTCATGTCCGCCAAGTTTTATTTTTACTTTTTTTGGCATCTCAGACCGCTGGCGGATCGAGAGGGTTGATGGCGCGTAAAGCGCAACCGAAATTCCCGAAAAACCGCCGGCGAACCCGGCGGTTTTTTTTCGCCCTTCGCCAACCGGCCGTCGCAGCGGATCCCGCCGCACCGGCCGGCGCCGACCGAATCACCCGAATCGATGAATCTGCCGCACGCGCTCTGACCGAACGGCGCCCGTAAAACCAGGAGAACCAGCATGCCCCCGCACAACACCGACGACGTCCGCATCCGCGAACTCAAGGAACTGACGCCGCCCGCCCACCTGATCCGCGAATTCGCATGCTCCGAGGCCGCGTCCGAGCTGATCTACGAGTCGCGCCGTTCGATGCACCGGATCCTGCACGGGATGGACGACCGGCTGATCGTCGTGATCGGGCCGTGCTCGATCCACGACACGAAGGCGGCGCTCGAATACGCGGGGCGGCTCGTGAAGGAGCGCGAGCGCTTCAAGGGCGAGCTGGAAATCGTGATGCGCGTGTACTTCGAAAAGCCGCGCACGACGGTCGGCTGGAAGGGGCTGATCAACGATCCGCATCTCGACAACAGCTTCAAGATCAACGAAGGGCTGCGCACCGCGCGCGAGCTGCTGCTGCAGATCAACGAGATGGGGCTGCCGGCCGCGACCGAATACCTCGACATGATCAGCCCGCAGTACATCGCCGACCTGATCTCGTGGGGCGCGATCGGCGCGCGCACGACCGAGTCGCAGGTGCATCGCGAGCTCGCGTCGGGGCTGTCGTGCCCGGTCGGCTTCAAGAACGGCACCGACGGCAACGTGAAGATCGCCGTCGACGCGATCAAGGCCGCGTCGCAGCCGCACCATTTCCTGTCGGTGACCAAGGGCGGCCATTCGGCGATCGTGTCGACGGCCGGCAACGAAGACTGTCACGTGATCCTGCGCGGCGGCAAGACGCCGAACTACGACGCGGACAGCGTGAACGCCGCCTGCGCGGACATCGGCAAGGCCGGCCTCGCCGCGCGCCTGATGATCGACGCGAGCCATGCGAACAGCTCGAAGAAGCACGAGAACCAGATCCCGGTGTGCGCGGACATCGGCCGTCAGGTCGCCGCCGGCGACGAGCGGATCGTCGGCGTGATGATCGAGTCGCACCTCGTCGAGGGGCGCCAGGACCTGAAGGAAGGCTGCGCGCTGACCTACGGCCAGAGCATCACCGACGCATGCATCGCGTGGGACGACAGCGTGAAGGTGCTCGAAGGGCTCGCGGAAGCGGTGAAGGCGCGCCGCGTCGCACGCGGCAGCGGCAACTGACGGCCAGCGGGCCGCGGGCCGGCGCATGCCGCGCGCGGCCCGATCGATGCCCCAATAAGACAAGCCCGGCTCGCGCCGGGCTTTGTCGTTGCGTCGCTGCATCGGCCGCCACCGGCCAAGCGGTCGTTACTCGAGCGCGCCCGAGCCGAAGATCTCGGTGTTGATACGTTCCGGCGCGACGCCGAGCGCGACCAGCGCGTCGCGTTGCGCCTTCATGAACGCGATCGGGCCGCAGATGTAGTAGTCGGCATCCGGCACCAGCGCATACTGCTGCACGCGCTCCGGCGTCAGGCGCCCTTCGAGGTCGTGATCGACGCCCGCGCGGTCGTTCGGGCCGACCAGCTCGTACAGCACCGTGCGCTTGAAATTCGCGTGTTCGCGCACCGTATCGTTCAGCCAGTCGCGGAACGCGTGCACCGCGCCCGAGCGGCAGGCGTGGACGAACCGCACGTCGCGCTTGCTGCCTTCGGCCACCAGCGTCGACGCCATCGACACCATCGGCGTCAGGCCCACACCGCCGGAGATCAGCACGACCGGCGTATCGACGCCGCGCTTCAGCGAGAATTCGCCCATCGGCGCGGTCACCTCGACGATCGCGCCCTCCTCCACGCCGTCGTGCATCAGCGTGGAAACCTTGCCGGCCGGAACCGCTTCGGCCTGGCCGGACTCGCGCTTCACCGAGATGCGCAGCCACTTGCCGTGCGGCGCGTCGGACAGGCTGTACTGGCGCGGCTGGTCGACGCCGAGGTCGCCGACGAAGCGCTTCACCGTGACGTACTGGCCCGGCTCGAAGGTCGGCGCCGCGCCGCCGTCGGCCGGCGTCAGGTAGAACGACGTGATCTCGTCGCTTTCACGCACCTTGCGGGCCACCTTGAACGGACGGAAGCCGCTCCAGGCGGCGCCCGCGTACAGGTCGGCCTCGGCGCCGATCAGGATCTGCGCGAGCTGGCCGTACGCGACGCGCCAGGCTTCGAGCGTCTGCGCGTCCACCGCGTCGCCGAGCACTTCGACGATCGATGCAAGCAGGTTCTCGCCGACGATCGGGTAATGCTCCGGACGGATGTTCAGGCTCGCGTGCTTGTGCGCGATGTGCGACACCGCTCCGCCGAGCGCGCCGAGGTTGTCGATGTTCGCCGCATACGCATAGACGGCCTTCGCGAGCGTCTCCGGCTGGCTGCCGGTCTTCTGGTGCGTCTGGTTGAACAGGTTCTTCAGCTCGGGATGGCGCGTGAACATGCGCTGGTAGAAGTGCTTCGTGATCGTCGCGCCGTGCACGGCCAGGACGGGGGCAGTGGCCTTCACACGAGCCATCTGGTCGGCGGTGATGTCAGTCATGTCGTTCTCCGTTAAACATGCTCAAACGATACATGTTTAAAAATCGCGGCCCCTCGGGCAAATTGTCGCAGCGCGGGAAGGCGCGCGCCTCAGCGCACGCGCCCTCGCTCCCACAGCACGTCCGAGCCGCCGCCGGCGCGGTTCAGCACGCGCGCGAGCACGAACAGCAGGTCGGACAGCCGGTTCACGTAACGCCGCGGCGCATCGTTCAACGTGTCGGCACGGCCGAGCGCGACGATCGAACGCTCGGCGCGCCGGCACACGGTGCGGCACACGTGCGCGAGCGACGCGGCGCGCGAGCCGGCCGGCAGGATGAATTCCCGCAGCGGCGGCAGCGTCGCGTTGTAGTCGGCCAGCCATCGGTCGAGGCGCGCGAGATGCGTGTCGTCGAGTACCGTGTGGCCGGGGATGCACAGCTCGCCGCCCAGATCGAACAGGTCGTGCTGGATCGTCACGAGCGCGGTGCGCACGTCGTCCGGCAGCGGCTCGGCGAGCAGCACGCCGAGATTCGAGTTCAGTTCGTCGACGTCGCCGATCGCGACGATCCGCGCGTCGTCCTTGCCGATGCGCCGGCCGTCGCCGAGGCCGGTGGTGCCGTCGTCGCCCGTGCGCGTGGCGATCTTGCTCAAGCGGTTGCCCATGCGAATGTCCTCTCGTGCGCGGCCGCGACGCGGCCCGGTTGTGTAGGAACGCGATTATCGCAGCCGGCGGGGCGGGTCGCAGCGGACGTTGCGGCGTAGAATGACCCAAAAGTTCGACAAGCAGCCGTCAGGAGACGCTCGTGAATCACCCCGCCACGCCGGCCGCCACGCGCCGCCCGCTTCCTCCCGCGATGCTCGATGCGCTGCGCGCCGCCTTCGGCGAGCGCGTGTCGATCGCCGACGCGGTCCGCGCCCATCACGGCCGCGACGAATCCCCGTTCGATCCGCAACTGCCCGACGCCGTCGTGTTCGCGCACAACGCCGACGAAGTGCGCGCCGTCGTGTCGCTGTGCGCGCTCTACAGCGTCCCGCTGATCCCGTACGGCGCCGGCTCGTCGCTCGAAGGCCATCTGCTGGCGGTGCGCGGCGGCGTGTCGCTCGATCTGTCGGAGATGAACCGTGTGCTGTCGATCGACGCGGAAGACCTGACCGTGACGGTCGAACCGGGCATCACGCGCAAGGCGCTGAACGAAGCGCTGCGCGACACCGGCCTGTTCTTCCCGATCGATCCGGGCGCCGACGCCAGCATCGGCGGCATGACGGCGACCCGCGCCTCGGGCACCAACGCCGTGCGCTACGGGACGATGCGCGAGAACGTGCTCGGCCTGAGCGCCGTGCTCGCCGACGGCCGCGTCGTGAAGACCGGCTCGCGCGCGCGCAAGTCGTCGGCCGGCTACGATCTGACGCGGCTGTTCGTCGGCTCGGAAGGCACGCTCGGCGTGATCACCGAGATCACGCTGCGCCTGCATCCGCTGCCCGAAGCGGTGTCGGCCGCGATCTGCGCGTTCCCGACGATGGGCGACGCGGTGCGCACCGTGATCGAGACGATCCAGATCGGCGTGCCGATCGCGCGCGTCGAATTCGTCGACGCGCTGGCGGTGCGCTCGATCAATCGCCATTCGAACCTGACGCTCGCCGAGGCGCCGACGCTGTTCTTCGAATTCCACGGCACCGACGCCGGCGTGAAGGAGCAGGCCGAGCTCGTGCAGGCGCTCGCCGGCCAGAACCACGGCCAGGGCTTCGAATGGGCGACGCGCCCCGAGGACCGCACGCGGCTGTGGGCCGCGCGCCACAACGCGTACTTCGCGATGCTGCAGCTCAAGCCCGGCTGCCGCGCGGTGACGACCGACGTCTGCGTGCCGATCTCGCAGCTCGCCGCCTGCGTCGAGGAAACCGAAGCCGACCTGCGCGCGTCGTCGCTGCCCTGCCCGATCGTCGGCCACGTCGGCGACGGCAATTTCCACGTCGCGATCCTGATCGACCCCGACAAGCCCGCCGAGCTCGACGAAGCCGAACGCATCAACGACCGGATCGTCGAGCGCGCGCTGCGGCTGGGCGGTACTTGCACCGGCGAACACGGCGTCGGCCTGCACAAGATGCGCTTCCTGCCGAAGGAGCACGGCGAGAACGCGATCGACGCGATGCGGGCGATCAAGCTCGCGCTCGATCCGCGCAACCTGATGAATCCCGGCAAGATCTTCACGTGCTGACACGGCGGCGCGCGGCCGCGCGCGCTCAGGAGACTCAATGAACGCTTCCGTCGAACTGTCGAGCGCGATGCGCGCGCAGCGCCAGCGCGAAATCGTGCAGGCGCTGATGGCCGTGCTGCCGACCCATTGCCTGCTGTACCGCGACGAAGACACCGCCGCGTACGAATGCGACGGCCTGTCGGCGTATCGCCGGCTGCCGCTCGCGGTGGCGCTGCCGGAAACCGAATCGCAGGTGCAGCGCATCGTGCAGATCTGCCGCCGCATGGAAGTGCCGATCGTGCCGCGCGGCGCGGGCACGAGCCTGTCGGGCGGCGCGCTGCCGATCGCGAACGGCGTCGTGCTGTCGCTCGCGCGCTTCACTCGGATCGTCGAAGTCGATCCGTACGCGCGCACGGCGACCGTCCAGCCCGGCGTGCGCAACCTCGCGATTTCCGAGGCCGCCGCGCCGTACGGGCTGTATTACGCGCCCGATCCGTCATCGCAGATCGCCTGCACGATCGGCGGCAACGTCGCGGAGAATTCGGGCGGCGTCCACTGCCTGAAGTACGGGCTGACGGTGCACAACGTGATGCGCGTGCGCGCGGTCACGATGGACGGCGAGATCGTCGAGTTCGGCTCGCTCGGGCTCGACACGCCGGGCCTCGACCTGCTCGCGGTGATGATCGGCAGCGAAGGGATGTTCGCGATCGTCACCGAAGTGACGGTGAAGCTGATCCCGAAGCCGCAGACCGCGCAGCTCGTGATGGCGAGCTTCGACGACGTCGTGAAGGGCGGCGAGGCGGTCGCCGCGATCATCGCGTCGGGCATCATCCCGGCCGGGCTCGAGATGATGGACAAGCCGGCCACGCAGGCGGTCGAGGCGTTCACGCACGCCGGCTACGACGTCGACGCGAAGGCGATCCTGCTGTGCGAATCCGACGGCACGCCCGAGGAAGTCGCGGAGGAGATCGTCCGCATGACGGCCGTGCTGCGCGAGCACGGCGCGACGCGCATCCAGGTGTCGCGCAACGAGAGCGAGCGGCTGCGCTTCTGGTCGGGCCGCAAGAACGCGTTCCCGGCCGCCGGCCGTATCTCGGCCGACTATTACTGCATGGACGGCACCGTGCCGCGCCGCGCGATCGGGCCGCTGCTCGCGCGCATCGAGCAGCTCGAGACACGCTACGGGTTGCGCTGCATCAACGTATTCCATGCCGGCGACGGCAACATGCATCCGCTGATCCTCTACAACGCGAACGATCCCGAGCAGTTGCACCGCGCCGAGCAGTTCGGTGCGGAGATCCTCGAATGCTGCGTGGAATTCGGCGGCAGCGTCACCGGCGAGCACGGCGTCGGCATCGAAAAGCTCAATTCGATGTGCGTGCAGTTCTCGCCGCAGGAGCGCGACGCGTTCTTCGCGGTCAAGCGCGCGTTCGATCCGGCCGGGCTGCTCAACCCCGACAAGGGCATCCCGACCCGCGCGCGCTGCGCCGAGTACGGCCGTCAGCACGTGCGCGGCGGGCTGCTGCCGCATCCCGACCTGCCGCGCTTCTGAGCGGCGCGCGCCGTGCGGAGGCCCGGCGTGCGCGCGTCGGGGCGTTAGGGATAGTCGCGATGTGGATTCGCGCCACCCCGGTACAATCGACCGGACAACAACGAGGCAGCAACGGAACATGGAAGAGGACGACATCGTCGCCGGATGGGCCGAGCGCGTGCGCGCCGCCAGCGCCGACGGGCGGCCGCTGCGGGTCCGCGGCGGCGGCACCAAGGACTGGTACGGCCAGACGCTGGACGGCGAAATACTCGACACGCGCGCGTTTCAAGGCGTCGTGTCGTACGACCCGGCCGAGCTCGTCGTCACGGTGCGCGCGGGCACGCCGCTCGCGCAGCTCGAAGCCGTCCTCGCCGAGCGCGGCCAGATGCTGCCGTTCGAGCCGCCGCACTTCGGCCGCGCGGCCACCGTCGGCGGCTGCATCGCGGCCGGTCTCGCCGGCCCGCGGCGCGCGGCCTGCGGCGCGCCGCGCGACTTCGTGCTCGGCGTCACGCTGATGAACGGGCGCGGCGAAGTGCTGCGCTTCGGCGGGCAGGTCGTGAAGAACGTCGCCGGCTACGACGTGTCGCGCCTGATGGCCGGCGCGCTCGGCACGCTCGGGCTGATGCTCGAGCTGTCGATCAAGCTGCTGCCGGTGCCGGTCGCCGAAGTCACGCTGAAGTTCGAGATGACGGCCACCGACGCGGTGCGCAAGCTCAACGAATGGGGCGGCCATCCGCTGCCGGTGAGCGCGAGCGGCTGGCGCAACGGCACGCTGGTGCTGCGGCTGTCCGGCGCGGAAGCGGCGGTCAAGTCGGCGAAAACGCTGCTCGGCGGCGAAGTCGTCGATGCGGTCGAAGCCGAGCGCTTCTGGGCCGGCCTGCGCGAGCACACCGATCCGTTCTTCAACGGCATTCCGCCCGGCTATGCGCTGTGGCGCCTGTCGCTGCCGTCGATCACCGAGCCGATGCATCTGGCCGGCAACCAGCTGATGGAATGGGGCGGCGCGCAGCGCTGGTGGATCACCGACGCCGATGCGCAGACGGTGCGCATGAGCGCGAAGCAGGCCGGCGGCCACGCGACGCTGTTCCGCGCGGGCGATTCCTACGACCGCAGCGCCGGCGTGTTCACGCCGCTGCCCGCGCCGCTGATGAAGATCCACCGCGGGCTGAAGGCCGCGTTCGATCCGGCGCGCATCTTCAACCGCGGCAGGCTCTACCCCGATCTCTGAGATGCAAACGAACCTCGCCGATTTCATCCGCAACACGGCCGACGGCGACGAGGCCGACGCGATCCTGCGCAAGTGCGTGCATTGCGGCTTCTGCACCGCGACGTGTCCGACCTACCAGCTGCTCGGCGACGAACTCGACGGCCCGCGCGGCCGCATCTACCTGATCAAGCAGATGGTCGAAGGCGCGCCCGTCACGCGCAGCACGCAGCAGCACCTCGACCGCTGCCTCACCTGCCGCAGCTGCGAGACGACCTGCCCGTCGGGCGTGCAATACGGCCGGCTCGTCGAAATCGGCCGCAAGCACGTCGAGGCGCAGGTGCAGCGCCCGGCGCAGCAGCGGCTGATGCGCCGGCTGCTCGCGAGCGTCGTGCCGAACGCGGCGCTGTTCTCGCCGATGATGCGGCTCGGCCAGCACGTGCGGCCGCTGTTGCCGAAACGGCTGCGCGACAAGGTGCCGCCGCGCACGCGGCTGCTCGAGTGGCCGCAGCAGCCGCATGCGCGCAAGATGCTGATGCTCGGCGGCTGCGTGCAGCCGTCGATGCTGCCGAACATCAACATCGCGACCGCACGCGTGCTGGATGCGCTCGGCATCGAGACGGTCGTCGCGCCGGACGCCGGCTGCTGCGGCGCGATCCGGCTGCACCTGAACTATCACGACGACGCGCTCGACGACGCGCGCCGCAACATCGACGCGTGGTGGCCGCATGTCGAGCAAGGCGCCGAGGCGATCGTGATGAACGCATCGGGATGCGGCGCGACGGTGCTCGAATACGCGCACCTGCTGCGCGACGACCCGGCCTATGCGGAGAAGGCACAGCGCATCGTCGCGCTCACGCGCGACATCTCCGACGTGCTGCTCGCGTCCGAGGCCGAGCTGGCGACGCTCGCGCGACGCCGCGCGATCCATACCGTCGCGTACCACCCGCCGTGCACGCTGCAGCATGGCCAGCAGTCGCGCGGCAAGGTCGAGCGCCTGCTCGAGACGCTCGGCATCGACGTGCGGCTGCCGGTCGACAGCCATCTGTGCTGCGGGTCGGCCGGCACCTATTCGCTGACCCAGCCGTCGCTGTCGTACCGGCTGCGCAAGCAGAAGCTGCTGAAGCTGCAGGCGCTCGAACCGCAGATGATCGTATCCGGCAACGTCGGCTGCATCGCGCACCTGCAAAGCGGCACGCAGATTCCGGTCGTGCACTGGGTGCAGCTCGTCGAGCATCTGCTGTACGGCTGACGCGAGCGGCGGCCCGCTGCGGCGCGGCGCGCCGTCCGCCTGCCGTCCGTCCGCGTGCCGTCCGTATAATGGGCGCTTTGCTGCGGCGCATGCGGTGCCGCAGCGCGCCGTCTCCGCTTCAGTGCCAGCTTCCGTGCCCGTCATGTCCGATCTCGCCGCCCGCCTCGACTCCGTTCACCGCCGCATCGCCGACGCCGCCCGCGCAGCCGGCCGCGATCCCGCGACCGTCTCGCTGCTCGCCGTGTCGAAGACCTTCCCCGCCGACGACGTGCGCGCCGCGCACGCGGCCGGACAACGCGCGTTCGGCGAGAACTACGTCCAGGAATCGATCGACAAGATCGACGCGCTCGCCGACCTGCGCAGCGCGCTCGAATGGCATTTCATCGGGCCGCTGCAGTCGAACAAGACGCGCGCGGTGGCCGAGCGCTTCGACTGGGTTCATTCGGTCGACCGGCTGAAGATCGCGCAACGCCTGTCCGAACAGCGCCCGCCGCAGTTGCCGCCGCTGAACGTGTGCATCCAGGTCAACATCAGCGGCGAGGAATCGAAGAGCGGCGTCGCGCCGGCCGACGTGGCCGAGCTCGCACGCGCGGTCGCCGCGCTGCCGGCGCTGCGGCTGCGCGGCCTGATGGCGATCCCCGAGCCGGCCGGCGATACCGATGCGCAACGCGCGCCGCATCGCGCGCTGCACGCGCTGTTCGACACGCTGCGCGCGCACGGGCTGGCCCTCGACACGCTGTCGATGGGCATGTCCGCGGATCTCGAAGCGGCGGTGCTCGAAGGCGCGACGATCGTGCGCGTCGGCACCGCGATCTTCGGCGCGCGCGACTATTCGCACTGAGCGCCGCGCCGCCTTTCCGTTCACTCACTCGCTCAATCCGACATCATGAAAATCGCATTCATCGGCGGCGGCAACATGGCCGCGGCCCTGATCGGCGGGCTCGTCAAGCGCGGCGTCGCCGCCGACGGCCTGTACGCCATCGACGTCAACGAGGACGTGCGCGCGCGTGCCGCGCAGCAGTTCGGGATCCGCACCGGCGCGGCCGTCGACGCGACGCTCGCCGATTACGACGCGATCGTGCTCGCGGTGAAGCCGCAGGTGCTGAAGGAGGTCGCGCAGGCGCTCGCGCCGCACCTGAAGTCGCAGCTGGTGATCAGCATCGCGGCCGGCATCCGCGGCGCCGACCTCGCGCGCTGGCTCGGCGGCTACACGCGTGTCGTGCGCACGATGCCGAACACACCGGCGCTGGTCGGCATGGGCGTGACGGGCCTCGCGGCGCTGCCGGGCGTCGACGCGACCGGTCGCGAACTGGCGTCGAGCGTGCTCGGCGCGGTCGGCGAGATCGTCTGGTTCGACGACGAAGCGCAGCTCGACGCGGTCACCGCGATCTCGGGCAGCGGGCCGGCCTACGTGTTCTATTTCATCGAAGCGCTGCAGGAGGCCGCCCGCCGCCTCGGCCTGAACGACGAACAGGGCCGCGCGCTCGCGGTCGCGACGTTCGCCGGCGCCGCGCAGCTGGCCGCGCAGTCGGGCGAGCCGGCGAGCGTGCTGCGCGAGCGCGTGACGTCGAAAGGCGGCACGACGGCCGCCGCGCTCGCGTCGTTCGACGCGCAGCAGGTGAAGGAAGCGATCGTGCGCGGCGCGCTCGCTGCGCACGCGCGCGCGCAGGAAATGGGCGACGAGCTCGGCCGCGCGTAAGCGCTGCAGCCTGCGCCGGTTTCCCGGTGCGCCAACAAAAAAGCGGCCTCGGCCGCTTTTTTGTTGCATCGCGCCTTCGCGGCGCCTGCCAGCTCAGGCCGGTTCGGGCCGGTTCACGCCGGTTCAGTTACCGGCCGCACCGGCCACCAGATAGTGCGCGGCGATCCCGGCGAACAGCACGCCGCCAAGCCAGTTGTTGTGCCGGAATGCGGCGAAGCACGGCATCCGCTCGCGGTCCTTGATCAGCGTGTAGTGATACAGCGCGCAGCCGAGCGCCGCGGCCCAGCCGGCCCAGAACGCGAGCCCGAAGCCGAGCGTCGCGCCGATCCATGCGTAGATGCCGAGCGTCACCGCATAGCAGAGCATGATGGCCGCGACGTCGAAGCGGCCGAACGTCAGCGCGGACGTGCGGATCCCGATCTTGATGTCGTCGTCGCGGTCGACCATCGCATATTCGGTGTCGTACGCCACCGACCAGAACACGTTCGCGACCAGCATCACCCACGCGAGCGCCGGTACCGTGCCCTGCACGGCCGCGAATGCCATCGGGATGCCGAAGCCGAACGCGATGCCGAGGTACGCCTGTGGAATCGCGAAAAAGCGCTTCATGAACGGATACGAGCCGGCCACGAACAGCGCGACGACCGAAAGCTCTTTCGTCAGCGTATTGAGCGGCAGGATCAGCAGGAACGCGACGAACGACAGCACCACCGCGATCGCGACGGCCTCCCATGCGCGGATCTTGCCCGAGGTCAGCGGCCGATCGGCCGTGCGCTTCACGTGACGATCGAAATCGCGGTCGGCATAGTCGTTCATCGCGCAGCCGGCCGAGCGCATCAGCAGCGTGCCGAGCGCGAAGATCGCGACCAGCGGCCAGCGCGGACGGCCGTCCGACGCGATCCACAACGCGTTGAGCGTCGGCCACAGCAGCAGCAGGCTGCCGATCGGCTTGTCCATCCGGACGAGCCGCAGATACAGGGGAAAGCGGGCAAGCATGGCGAAACACCGGGTAGGGAATCCCGGCATTTTAGAGCCGAGCGGCGGTCCGCGTCATGTCGCGGTGGGCGGCGAGCCGCCGCAGGATGCGGGTCGGCGGCGCCGCGCGGGCCGTTGCGGCGCGGCGCCGTCATCGGGGGCCGGATCCAGGGACGCAGGCCGGTCGGCATGCGGCGGGTAGGCGCTGGGTAGCCTGCGGGCCGATGACGATGCCGAGGCCGGCCGCGCGTTACGTGGCCGGTAGTAAGCGGCGGCTCATGCGCGAGCGACAGTACGCAACCGACTCTACCGGGCGGACCGTAGGCACGCGGCTTTACAGAAACCGACCGTAAGCCGCGACCACCAAGCGACGACCGCACCCGACCGGCGACGGCCCCCGCCCCACCACCTTACGCGAGCAGCGACCGCAGCATCCACGCGGTCTTTTCATGCGTCTGCAGTCGCTGCGTCAGCAGGTCGGCGGTCGGCTCGTCGCGCGCCGCATCGGCGAGCGGGAAGATCTCGCGCGCGGTGCGCACGACGGTCTCGTGCCCTTCGACGAGCTGCCGGATCATCTCTTCGGCCGCCGGCACGCCGTTCGCTTCCGGCACCGACGACAGCTTTGCAAAATCGGCGAACGTGCCCGGCGCGACGACGCCGAGCGTGCGAATGCGCTCGGCGACCGAATCGACCGCGAGCCACAGTTCGTTGTACTGCTCCTCGAACATCAGGTGCAGCGTGTTGAACATCGGACCCGTGACGTTCCAGTGGAAGTTGTGGGTCTTCAGGTACAGCGAAAACGTGTCGGCGAGCAAACGCGACAGGCCGTCCGCGATCTTCTTGCGGTCCTTGTCGCTGATGCCGATGTTGATCTGCGTGACGTTACCTTTCTTGGCCATCTTCGAGACTCCTTGTTCGAAACGTTGAACCGACGAAAGCGCGCGCAATCCGCATGCCGCATGCCGCGTCGCGGGCATCCGGGCGCGACTTGCCAGTCTAGCGCGATGAGCGAATCGTTGCGCTCAGTGTCCCGCCCCGAGCGACGCGAGCGCGTGCAGCGCCTGCGTGGCCAGCTCGGCCGCGCCGCCGATGACGATCGCGAACCCGAAGACGCGCCGTACCAGCTCGGCCGGCGTATATGCTGCGCGCATGTTGAGGATCATTTGCGTCATGGTCGTTTCTCCTTCGACAAGACCAGATGGTGAATCGGAAGAAAAAACGGCCGGTCGTGCGACCGGCCGCTTCACGTTGCAACGCGACGGACTATCGCGTCACGATGCTCATGCGAGGTCGAAGCGGTCGAGGTTCATCACCTTGTTCCAGGCCGCGACGAAATCACGCACGAACTTCTCGTTCGCGTCGGCGCTGCCGTACACCTCGGCCAGCGCGCGCAGCTGCGAGTGCGAGCCGAAGATCAGGTCGACGCGCGTGCCGGTCCATTTCAGCTGCCCGCTCGCACGGTCGCGCCCTTCGAACACGTCGTTCGCCGCCGACGCCGGCTTCCACTCCGTGCCCATGTCGAGCAGGTTCACGAAGAAGTCGTTCGACAGCGTGCCCGGACGATCGGTGAACACGCCGTGCTGCGCGCCGCCCGCGTTCGCGCCCAGCACGCGCAGGCCGCCGATCAGCACGGTCATCTCCGGCGCCGTCAGCGTCAGCAGCTGCGCCTTGTCGACCAGCAGCGCCTCGGCCGGCGTCTTGTACGCGGCCTTCAGGTAGTTGCGGAAACCGTCGGCGACCGGCTCGAGCACGGCCATCGCGTCGACGTCCGTCTGCTCCTGCGACGCGTCCATCCGGCCCGCGGCGAACGGCACCGTGACCGCGACGCCTGCCTGCTTGGCGGCCTGTTCGACGCCGGCCGCACCGGCCAGCACGATCAGGTCGGCGAGCGACACCTTCTTGCCGCCCGTCTGCGCGTCGTTGAACGCCTTCTGCACGCCTTCGAGCGTCTCGAGGACCGCCGCGAGCGCCGCCGGCTGGTTCACCGCCCAGTCCTTCTGCGGGGCGAGGCGGATGCGTGCGCCGTTCGCGCCGCCGCGCTTGTCCGAGCCGCGGAACGTCGATGCCGACGCCCATGCGGTCGACACGAGTTGCGCCACGGTGAGCCCGGTCGCGAGGATCTTCGCCTTCAGCGCGGCCGCATCGGCGTCATCGATCAGCGGGTGGTCGACGGCGGGAATCGGGTCCTGCCACAGCAGTTCCTCGGCCGGCACTTCCGGGCCGAGATAGCGCGAGCGCGGGCCCATGTCGCGGTGCGTGAGCTTGAACCACGCACGCGCAAACGCGTCGGCGAACTCGTCCGGGTTCTCGTAGAAGCGGCGCGAGATCTTTTCGTAGGCCGGATCGAAGCGCAGCGACAGGTCGGTCGTCAGCATCGTCGGGCGATGCTTCTTCGACGGATCGAAGGCATCGGGAATCACCGCCTCGGCATCCTTCGCGACCCACTGGTGCGCGCCGGCCGGGCTCTTGGTCAGCTCCCATTCATAGCTGAACAGGTGCTTGAAGAAGTCGTTGCTCCATTGGGTCGGCGTCGACGTCCACGTGACTTCGAGGCCGCTCGTGATCGCGTCGCCGGCCTTGCCCGAGCCGTAGGTGCTCTTCCAGCCGAGGCCCTGCTGCTCGATGCCCGCCGCTTCCGGCTCGGCGCCGACGTGCGATGCCGGGCCCGCGCCGTGCGTCTTGCCGAACGTGTGGCCGCCGGCGATCAGCGCGACCGTCTCTTCGTCGTTCATCGCCATGCGGGCGAACGTGTCGCGGATGTCGCGCGCGGCCGCCACCGGATCGGGCTTGCCGTCCGGGCCTTCCGGGTTCACGTAGATGAGGCCCATCTGCACGGCCGCGAGCGGATTCTCGAGATCGCGGTCGCCCGAGTAACGGCTGTTCGGGCCGCCGCTCAGTTCCAGCCAGATCTTTTCCGAACCCCAGTAGACGTCGTCCGGCTCCCACGTGTCGGCACGGCCGCCGCCGTAACCGAAGGTCTTGAAGCCCATCGATTCGAGCGCGACGTTGCCGGTCAGGATGAACAGGTCGGCCCACGAGATGTTGCGGCCGTACTTTTGCTTGATCGGCCACAGCAGGCGGCGCGCCTTGTCGAGGTTGCCGTTGTCGGGCCAGCTGTTCAGCGGCGCGAAGCGCTGCTGCCCGCCGCCCGCGCCGCCGCGCCCGTCGGCGATCCGGTACGTGCCCGCGCCATGCCAGGCCATCCGCACGAACAGGCCGCCGTAGTGACCGAAGTCGGCCGGCCACCAGTCCTGCGACATCGTCATCAGCGCATGCAGGTCGCGCTTCACCGCTGCGAGGTCGAGCTGCTTGAACGCCTGCGCGTAGTCGAACTCGGCGTCCATCGGATCGGACAGCGCCGAATGCCGGTGCAGGACCTCGAGGTTCAGCCGGTTCGGCCACCAGTCATGGTTCGACGTGCCGCCGGCCGCCGTGTGGTTGAACGGACATTTCGATTCGGTCGACATGCTTTTCTTCTCCATTGTTTGCTCGTAGGCCCCCACGTGCCGTGGCGCGGTCAGTGAAGCATTGCGGGGGATAAGACGGAACAGGCTCGTACACCTGTGTTGCTATCGGATGTCGTGCGTCGTGGCCGCAGCGCGGCTGGCCCGCCGATCCTGCGCGGCGGCTCTCATCCGCCGTACGCGCGGTCCGCGAGATACGCATACGCGAGCGGGCCCAGGCTGCGGGCCGCGGCCCGCGCACGATTGACGACTTCATCGCGCAACGGCATGTTCCGCCGCGCGTGCTCCAATACCGATCGCATCATGACATCCTCCCCTGACCCTTGCACCCAGCGTGCAGACCGCGTTTGACCGGCCTGCTGCATCCATGTCGACCATTCTATTTTCATCTATCGACATTTTGAATTTGATAACTTTTATCTATGCGATAGGGAAAAATAAACGGGGCCTCGGAACCCCGTTCATCGGCCGGCGCACGGCGTACGCCACGTGTGCTCAGTTCATCGTCGCCGGCATGTCGAGCTTCGCGACGCCCGGCAGCTCGCAGGCGGCGATCGCCTCGCTGATCGCGTCGATCGCCGGCATCCGCGTGAAGCTCTTGCGCCACACGAGCACGACGCGACGGTCCGGCACCGGTTCGTGGAACGGCACGTACGACAGCAACTCGGCGTCGGGGCCGTTCGCGCGCGGGCCGATCTCGGCGACCGACATCCGCGGCAGCACCGTGATGCCGACGCCGCTCGCGACCATATGGCGGATCGTCTCGAGCGACGAGCCTTCGAAGGTCTTCTGGATCCCGTCGGCCGTCTGCGAGAAGCGCATCAGCTCCGGGCACACGCCGAGCACGTGATCGCGGAAGCAGTGGCCGTTGCCGAGCAGCAGCATGGTTTCCTGCTTCAGGTCCTCGGCGTCGATTTCCTCGCGCTTCTCCCACGGATGGCCGGCCGGCAACGCGACCACGAACGGCTCGTCGTACAGCGGCCGGACCATCAGGCCCGTTTCGGGGAACGGCAGCGCCATGATGGCCGCGTCGATCTCGCCCTGCTTGAGCAGCTCGAGCAGCTTCAGCGTGTAGTTCTCCTGCAGCATCAGCGGCATCTGCGGCACGCGCTGGATCATCTGCTTGACGAGCGTCGGCAGCAGGTACGGCCCGATCGTATAGATCACGCCGAGCCGGAACGGGCCGACCAGCGGGTCCTTGCCCTGCTTCGCGATCTCCTTGATCGCGAAGGTCTGCTCGAGCACGCGCTGCGCCTGCGTGACGATCTGGTCGCCGATCGGCGTCACGCTCACTTCGCTCGCGCCGCGCTCGAAGATCTGCACGTTGAGCTCGTCTTCCAGCTTCTTGATCGCCACCGACAGCGTCGGCTGGCTCACGAAGCACGCTTCGGCCGCGCGGCCGAAATGCCGCTCGCGCGCCACCGCGACGATGTACTTCAGTTCAGTCAGGGTCATTGTGGGTCAATCAGGGATATGCATGCGATAGGTTTAATTTATACACCTACCGGCACCGGTTCGCAAAGTTTCTCTGTATCGCGGGCCGTCGACGCCGGGCCGACGCGTGCTTTTCGATCCGGCCCCGCGCCGACCGGTCAGGCCTTCAGGTACTGTTCGCGCGCGCCGAGCCAGCGCGCGAGATGCTGCGTGACCACGTCCGGATACGCGGCGATCAGCCGCGCCGCCGCGTCGCGCGCCGGATCGATCAGCCAGCCGTCGGTCTCGAGGTTCGCGAAGCGCAGCATCGCCGCGCCCGACTGGCGGGCGCCGAGGAATTCACCGGGCCCGCGGATCTCGAGATCACGCCGCGCGATCTCGAAGCCGTCGGTCGTCTCGCGCATCGTCTTGAGCCGCTCGCGGCCGGCGAGCGACAGCGGCCCCGAGTACAGCAGCACGCACACCGACGCCGCGGTGCCGCGCCCGACCCGGCCGCGCAGCTGGTGCAGCTGCGCGAGGCCGAAGCGCTCCGCGTGCTCGATCACCATCAGCGACGCGTTCGGCACGTCGACGCCGACTTCGATCACGGTCGTCGCGACCAGCAGCTGCACGTCGTTGCGCGTGAACGCGTCCATCACGGCCGCCTTGTCGGCGGGCGACAGCCGGCCGTGCACGAGCCCGACCTTCAGCTCGGGCAGCGCCGCGGCGAGCGTCTCGTAGGTCTCGACGGCCGTCTGCAGCTGCAGCGTCTCGCTCTCCTCGATCAGCGGACACACCCAGTAGACCTGACGCCCGGTCAGCGCGGCCTCGCGCACGCGCGCGATCACCTCGCCGCGCCGCGCGTCGGCGACGAGCCGCGTGAGCACCGGCGTGCGGCCCGGCGGCAGCTCGTCGATCGTCGACACTTCGAGATCGGCGTAGTACGTCATCGCGAGCGTGCGAGGGATCGGCGTGGCCGACATCATCAGCTGGTGCGGCTGGAAGTCGCGCGCGCCGTTGGCCGCGTTCGCCGCCTTCGCGCGCAGCGCGAGACGCTGCTCGACGCCGAAGCGATGCTGCTCGTCGACGATCACGAGCCCGAGCCGCGCGAACTCGACGGTGTCCTGGATGATCGCGTGCGTGCCGATCACGAGCTGCGCGGTGCCGAGCGCCGCGGCTTCGATCGCCGCGCGCTTCTCCTTCGCCTTCAGGCTGCCCGCGAGCCAGGCGACCGAGACGCCGAGCGGCTCGAGCCATGCGCGCAGTTTGCGCGCATGCTGTTCCGCGAGGATTTCGGTCGGCGCCATCAGCGCGGCCTGGTAACCGGCGTCGATCGCCTGCGTCGCGGCCAGCGCGGCGACGACCGTCTTGCCGCTGCCGACGTCGCCCTGCAGCAGCCGCTGCATCGGGTGCGGCAGCGTCAGGTCGTGCGCGATCTCGTCGACGACGCGCGACTGCGCGCCGGTCAGCGTGAACGGCAGCGCCGCGTACAGACGGGTGGTCAGCGAGCCGGCGTCGTCCGCGGCGCGGCGCGGCATCGCCGGCGCCGAGCGCGTGCGGCGCTCCTCGTGCGCGCGCTTGAGCGACAGCTGCTGCGCGAGCAGCTCCTCGAACTTGATGCGCGTCCAGGCCGGGTGCGAGCCGTCCATCAGCGCCGCCTCGTCGGAATCGACGCCGGGGTGATGCAGGATGCGCACGGCCTGCGCGAGCGTCGGCACGCCGAGCGGCTTCAGGTAGTCGCGCTCGATCTCGGGCGGCAGCAGCTCCGGCAGCGGCGTGCGCTCGACCGCGTTTTCGATCGCCTTGCGCAGATACGCCTGCGACACGCCGGCCGTGCTCGGATAAACGGGCGTGAGCACCTGCGGCAGCGGCGCATCGGCTTCGACCACGCGCACGACCGGATGCACCATCTCCATCCCGAAGAAGCCGCCGCGCACGTCGCCGCGCACGCGCAACCGCTGGCCGACGGCCATCTGCTTGACCTGCGAGCCGTAGAAATTCAGGAAGCGCAGCACGAGCTGCGCGCCGTCGTCGTCGCGGATCTTCACGACCAGCTGGCGGCGCGGCCGATATGCGACTTCGTTGTCGAACACGACGCCTTCGGTCTGCGCGATGCCGCCCGGCAGCAGCTCGTCGATCGGCGTGAGCGTGGTTTCGTCCTCGTAGCGCATCGGCAGATGCAGCACGAGGTCGATCGAGCGGGTAAGGCCGAGCTTGGCGAGCTTGTCGGCCGTCTTCACGGGCTTGTCGGCGGCCGGCTTCTTCTTGCGCTTCGGAGCTGCGGCGCCGGTGGCGGCCGCGCCGGCTGCGTCGCCGTCGCCGGCCGCTGCGGCATCGGCATCGGCCTGCTGCGCGGCGGCCGGCTGCGCGAGCCGCCCGTCGGCGCGGCGCCGCGGGCTCGCGCGGCGCGCCGGCGCACCTTCCGGCTGGCCGCCCGGGCCGGGCGACGCGGCGGTGTCCGCGTCGAACGGATCGGCGGGATCGGCTGAATCGGCAACGGTGGCGGCGCTACGGCGTGGTGACACAGGCATCGGATCGTCAGGGTGCTTCACAAGGCAAGTACAATAGCGGCTTTCACGTCGTCCGAACGAACGACGCCGGCCAGGCCGCGGACCCCGCCATCATAGCGGCTCGCGCGCGCCATTCACGCATTTCCGCCTTGTCGGCGGCGCCCGCCGGCCGTTCCGAACCAGCCCGCATGTTCACGCTCTCCGATTTCGATTTCAATCTGCCGCCCGAGCTGATTGCCCAAACCGCGCTGCCCGAGCGCACCGCGAGCCGCCTGCTCGAGGTCGACGGCACCGTGGCGCCCGCGCGCCTCGTCGATCGCCGCTTCGCCGAGCTGCCGTCGTGCATCGCGCGCGGCGACCTGCTCGTGTTCAACGATACCAAGGTGCTGAAGGCGCGCTTCTTCGGCCAGAAGGCCAGCGGCGGCAAGATCGAGGTGCTGATCGAGCGCGTGACCGGCACGCACACGGCGCTCGCGCAGATCCGCGCGAGCAAGTCGCCGGGCGCCGGCACGACGCTGCGGCTGGCCGACGCGTTCGACGTGACGGTCGGCGAACGCGTCGAGCCGTTCTTCACGCTGCACTTCCCGCAGCCGTGCCTCACGCTGATCGAGCAGTACGGCCGGCTGCCGCTGCCGCCGTACATCGAGCACGACGCCGACGCGACCGACGAGACGCGCTATCAGACCGTCTATGCGAGCAACCCGGGCGCGGTCGCCGCACCGACGGCCGGCCTCCATTTCGACCAGCCGCTGCTGGAGAAGCTCGACGCGATGGGCGTCGAGCGCGCGACGCTGACGCTGCACGTGGGCGCCGGCACGTTCCAGCCGGTGCGCGTCGAGAACATCGCCGAGCACCGAATGCACAGCGAGTGGTACGACCTGCCGCAGTCGCTGGTCGACAAGATCGCCGCGACCCGCGCGCGCGGCGGCAACGTGATCGCGGTCGGCACGACGTCGATGCGCGCGCTCGAAGCCGCGGCGCGCAGCGCCGAAGCCGCCGGCCGGCCGCTCGCGGCAACCCAGGACGAAACCGACATCTTCATCACGCCCGGCTACCGTTTTCGCGTCGTCGACCGGCTGGTGACGAATTTCCACCTGCCGAAATCGACGCTGCTGATGCTGGTGTCCGCGTTCGCGGGCGTCGAGACGATCCGCGCCGCGTACCGGCACGCGATCGACGAGCGCTACCGGTTCTTCAGCTACGGCGACGCGATGCTGCTCACACGGCGCGACACGCCGGAGCACGCGTAAGCGCGGCCGCTTCGCCATCGCTTCACCGCCGTTTCACCGCTGTTTCACCGCCGCGCGCGCCACGCGCCGCCGCGACCGCTTTTTTCCCGCCGCCCTTTCCGGGCGGCGTTTCGCAACATGCGCCGGACTGTTTTCCGGTAGCAAGGAGAATCACGCGATGACCGAAGGTTCATCCCACGACACGCACGCGAGCGCCGACGTGCACGAACGCCCGGCCAACGGGCTCGAATTCGAGCTGCTGACCACCGACGGCCACGCGCGCCGCGGCCGCGTCAAGCTCAACCACGGCGTGGTCGAGACGCCGATCTTCATGCCGGTCGGCACGTACGGCACGGTCAAGGCGATCCAGCCGCGCGAGCTGCACGAGATCAACGCGCAGATCATCCTCGGCAACACCTTCCACCTGTGGCTGCGCCCCGGCCTCGACACCATCGACGCGCACGGCGGGCTGCACCGCTTCATGGGCTGGAACAAGCCGATCCTGACCGACTCGGGCGGCTTCCAGGTGTTCTCGCTCGGCGACCTGCGCAAGATCACCGAGGACGGCGTCACGTTCGCGTCGCCGATCAACGGCGACAAGCTGTTCCTGTCGCCGGAAGTGTCGATGCAGATCCAGAAGGTGCTGAACTCCGACATCGTGATGCAGTTCGACGAGTGCACGCCGTACGCGACCAACGGCGTGCCGACCACGCACAAGGAAGCGGCCGATTCGATGCGCATGTCGCTGCGCTGGGCGAAGCGCTCGCTCGACGAATTCGACCGGCTCGGCAATCCGAACGCGCTGTTCGGGATCGTCCAGGGCGGGATGTTCGAGGATCTGCGCGACGAATCGCTCGCGGGCCTGTCGGAGCTCGGCTTTCACGGCCTCGCGATCGGCGGGCTGTCGGTCGGCGAGCCGAAGGAAGACATGATGCGCGTGCTGCGGCACGTCGGCCCGAAGCTGCCGGCCGACAAGCCGCACTACCTGATGGGCGTCGGCACGCCGGAAGACCTGGTCGACGGCGTCGCGAACGGCATCGACATGTTCGACTGCGTGATGCCGACCCGCAACGCGCGCAACGGCTGGCTGTTCACGCGCTTCGGCGACGTGAAGATCCGCAACGCGACGCACAAGAATTCGCTGAAGCCGCTCGATCCGACCTGCAGCTGCTACACGTGCCGGAACTTCTCGCGCGGCTATCTGCACCATCTGCATCGCGTCGGCGAAATCCTCGGCGCGCAGCTGAACACGATCCACAACCTGCACTACTACCTGCAGCTGATGAGCGAGATTCGCGAAGCGATCGAAACGCATACGTTCGACGCGTTCCGCCAGCGCTTCGCGCAGGATCGCGCGACCGGGGTCGACTGAACGGACGGCGCGCCGGCCGTGCATGCGCGCGGCCCGTATCACGACCGGCATAACAGCCCGTATCGCAGCCCGTATCGCAACCCGTTTCGCGCGCCGCAACCGGCAGTCGCGGCCGGCGAATATTACAATCAGCTTTCCAGACGCGCGACAGCGGTGCCGGTTCGTGCTTTAACAGCTTGATCCGAAAGCGCATTTGCTGCGCCGTTTGCGCTTGGGGCCGGTGGTAGAATAACCGGCTTATTTTTCGATCTTCCCCTACGGAGAGACCAACGTGCCGTTCATTTCCAATGCCTTCGCGCAAGGTGCCGGTGGCGCCGAATCGAGCCTGATGAGCTTCCTGCCGCTCATCCTGATGTTCGCGGTGCTGTACTTCATCATGATCCGTCCGCAGATGAAGCGCCAGAAGGAGCACCGCAACATGCTCGCGGCCATGGCGAAGGGCGACGAAGTCGTCACGAGCGGCGGCCTCGTCGGCAAGGTGACGAAGGTTTCCGAAGGCTACATCGGCGTCGAGATCGCCGAAGGCACCGAAATCACCGTGCAGAAGTCTGCGGTCACGACCATTCTGCCGAAGGGCACGATCAAGTCGCTGTAAGGCTTTCAACGAGCGTCCGGCTCCCCGCGTCGTGCCCGCCTGACAGCGCGGGCCGGCGCGGCGCCGGACGCGACGCTTTCACGCCAACCATCCGTTCGGCCCCCTCATGAATCGTTATCCAATCTGGAAATATGTCGTGATGGTCGTGGCGCTCGCCATCGGCTTTCTGTACACATTGCCCAACTTCTTCGGCGAAGCGCCGGCGGTGCAGGTGTCGAGCGGCAAGGCCACGGTCAAGCTCGACTCGGCCACGCTGACCCAGGTCGAAGCCGCGCTCGCGTCCGCACAGATCAAGCCGGACGACGTGACCTTCGAGAACACGGCGACCAACGCGAACATCCGCGTGCGCCTGAAGGACACCGATACGCAGCTGCGCGTCAAGGACCTGCTGCAGAAGTCGCTGAATACCGACCCGAACGATCCGCAGTACGTCGTCGCGCTGAACCTGCAGAGCGCGTCGCCGCGCTGGCTGACGGCCATCCACGCGCTGCCGATGTACCTCGGCCTCGACCTGCGCGGCGGCGTCCACTTCCTGCTGCAGGTCGACATGACCGGCGCGCTGACGAAGAAGCTCGACTCCGACGCGACCGACGCGCGCGCCTTGCTGCGCGACAAGAACATCCGCGACGGCGGCGTGAGCCGCGTCGATCAGTCCGTCGTCGTGAATTTCAGCGACGCGCAGACGGCCGAAGACGCGCTCAAGGCGCTCGCCGCGTCGATCACCGAACTGCAATGGGCGACCCAGCCGGGCGGCGGCGGCACGCAAGTGGTCGGCACCTTCACGCCGGCCGTGCAGAAGTCCGTCGAGGACGCCGCGCTCAAGCAGAACCTGACCACGCTGCACAATCGCGTGAACGAGCTCGGCGTGTCCGAGCCGATCCTGCAGCAGCAAGGCAGCGACCGCATCGTCGTCGAGCTGCCGGGCGTGCAGGACACCGCGAAGGCGAAGGACATCATCGGCCGCACCGCGACGCTCGAGGCGCGCCTCGCCGATCCGATCAACACGCACCCGAACCCGAACGACCCGGTGCCGCCGGGCGAGGAACTGTTCACGCAGGGCAACCAGGCGCCCGTGCTGCTGAAGAAGGACGTGATCTTCACCGGCGACCGCATCATCGACGCGTCGGCCGGCTTCGACGAACACCAGCGTCCGTCGGTCAACATCCGTCTCGACTCGGCGGGCGGCCGCTCGGTGCGCGCGGTGTCGCGCGAGAACATCGGCAAGCCGATGGCGATGGTGCTGTTCGAGAAGGGCAAGGGCGAAGTGCTGACGGTCGCGACGATCCAGTCCGAACTCGGCGACCGCTTCCAGATCACCGGCCAGCCGACGCCGCAGGCCGCGGCCGACCTCGCGCTGCTGCTGCGCGCCGGCTCGCTCGCCGCACCGATGGACATCATCGAAGAACGCACGATCGGCCCGAGCCTCGGCGCGGACAACATCAAGATGGGCGTCCACTCGGTGATCTGGGGCTTCTGCGCGATCGCCGTGTTCATGGTCGCGTACTACATGCTGTTCGGCGTGATCTCGGTGATCGGCCTGTCGGTGAACCTGCTGCTGCTCGTCGCGGTGCTGTCGCTGATGCAGGCGACGCTGACGCTGCCGGGCATCGCGGCAATCGCGCTCGCGCTCGGCATGGCGATCGACTCGAACGTGCTGATCAACGAGCGCGTGCGTGAAGAACTGCGCGCCGGCCAGCCGCCGCAGCTCGCGATCCAGTCGGGCTACGCGCACGCCTGGGCGACGATTCTCGACTCCAACGTGACGACGCTGATCGCCGGCCTCGCGCTGCTCGCGTTCGGCTCGGGCCCGGTGCGCGCGTTCGCGATCGTGCACTGCCTCGGCATCCTGACGTCGATGTTCTCCGCGGTGTTCTTCTCGCGCGGGATCGTCAACCTCTGGTACGGCGGCCGCAAGAAGCTGAAGTCGCTCGCGATCGGCCAGGTGTGGAAGCCGGAAGGCGCGGCGGCCGGCGCGACGTTCGCGGCAGCCGACGAATCGACCGACACCGCGCGCGCCGCGAAGCTCGCCGCGCCCGCGAAAGGCAATGGGCCGCGCGCCGGCAAGCCGCAGCTGCGCAACCGCGCGCAGCCAGGCGTGCCGCCGAAGAAACCGGGCTCGACCCAATAAGGCGCCGGAGACGAAGCCATGGAATTTTTCCGCATCCGTAAAGACATTCCGTTCATGCGGCACGCGCTGGTGTTCAACGTGATCTCGCTGGTCACGTTCATCGCCGCCGTGTTCTTCCTGTTCCACCGAGGGCTGCACCTGTCCGTCGAATTCACCGGCGGCACGGTGATCGAGGTCCAGTACCAGCAGGCCGCGCAGCTCGAACCCGTGCGCGACACGCTCGGCAAGCTCGGCTACGCCGATGCGCAGGTGCAGAACTTCGGCACGTCGCGCAACGTGCTGATCCGCCTGCAGCTCAAGCAAGGTCTCACGTCCGCGCAGCAGAGCGACCAGGTGATGGCCGCGCTGAAGGCGCAGAGCCCCGACGTGACGCTGCAGCGCGTCGAGTTCGTCGGCCCGCAGGTCGGCCGCGAGCTCGCGACCGACGGGCTGCTCGCGCTCGCGTGCGTCGTGATCGGCATCGTGATCTACCTGTCGTTCCGCTTCGAATGGAAGTACGCGGTCGCCGGCATCATCGCCAACCTGCACGACGTCGTGATCATTCTCGGCTTCTTCGCGTTCTTCCAGTGGGAGTTCTCGCTGGCGGTGCTCGCGGCGATCCTCGCGGTGCTCGGCTACTCGGTCAACGAATCGGTGGTCATTTTCGACCGGATCCGCGAGACGTTCCGCCGCGAACGCAAGATGAGCGTGCAGGAAGTGATCAACCACGCGATCACGACCACCATGTCGCGTACGATCATCACGCACACGTCGACGGAAATGATGGTGCTGTCGATGTTCTTCTTCGGCGGCCCGACGCTGCACTACTTCGCACTCGCGCTGACGGTCGGCATCATGTTCGGCATCTACTCGTCGGTGTTCGTCGCGGGCTCGCTCGCGATGTGGCTCGGCATCAAGCGCGAAGACCTCGTCAAGGAAAAGAAGACGGCCCACGATCCGGACGATCCGAACGCGGGCGCGCAGGTTTGAGCGGCGCGGCGTTTGGGGGCTTTTTCGGCGGCTTTTTCGGCCGCTTTCCGAAGTAGCGAAAGGCCGGTTCCTCAGGGACCGGCCTTTTTTTATCGGCGTGCGGTTTGCCGCTTGCCGCCTGTCGCCTATCGCGATGCCGCCGCGCGGGCGTCGGCTACAATCGCGACACCGCCCCGCCCCGTCCCCCACTCGCCGAAGCCGCGCTCCTCATGAACCCCGTCATGCCTGCCATTCGTCGCGTCGTCGCGTCGCGCACCGGTGCGATCACCGCGGCGGTGTTCATTGCATTTGCATTCGAATTAGCGCCCGCGGCGCTCGCGCAAACCGTCCCGGCCAGCGCCACTACCGCAACCACCGCCATGCCCGCGCCCGCCGCCGCGCCGCTACCGTCACCGTGTCCGCCCGACTGGGAAGCGCAGCTCTGCGAACTGAAATCGGCGATCGAAGTGCTGAAGAAGCAGCATCTGACCGACGTCGACATCGGCGCGCTGCTCGACGCGACCGTGCACGCCGGGATCAAGACGCTGCCGTACGCGCGCTTCTTCAACGCGGCCGAGCGCCGGCAGCAGCTCGACGACGAGCGTCGCGCGCGCGACGGCACGCCGGGCATCGGCATCGTGTTCGAGACGCGGCCCGACGGCCTGCACATCATCGACGTGATTCCCGACGCGCCCGCGGAGAAGGCCGGCGTGCGGCCCGACGATCTCGTCGTCGCGATGAACGACCAGAGCGTGGTCGGGCTCGACAGCGCCGACGTCGTGAAGCTCGCGAAAGGCGACGCGGGCGTGCCGCTGAAGCTGACGATACGGCGCGGCCCCGGGCAGGCGACGCTCGTCGTCGCGCCGGTGCGCGCGATCGTCCGCCCGCACCCGGCGAGCGCGAAGCGGCTCGCCGGCGACATCCTGTACACGCGGCTGTCGAGCTTCCCCGAGCCCGCGGTCGGCAACTACATCGACGCGGTCGAGGCCGCGCGCCGCAATGGTCCGCCGGTGAAAGGCGTGATCCTCGATCTGCGCATCAATGGCGGCGGCGCGCTGAATGCGGCGATCGGCATCACCGCGCTGTTCGCCGGGCGCGAGCGCACCGCGATGGTGACGCTCGAACGCGACGGCAGGAACCGCCGCCGCATCACGACCAACTGGCCGGACTACGAACTGCCGGTGATGCACGGTCAGGATCCGCTCGCGCCGCTGCAGGCCGACGACTGGTGGCGCACCGTGCCGCTCGTCGTGCTCGTCGACGGCCAGAGCGCGTCGGCGGCCGAAGCGACCGCGGCCGCGCTGCGCGATCTCGGGCGCGCGCGGCTGCTCGGCATGCCGACCTACGGCAAGGGGCTCGCGCAGACGGGCGTCGATCTGATCGACGGCACGCGGCTCAATCTGACGTTCGCGCGCAACCTGCGGCCGAACGGCTGCCCGATGGACGGCTACGGCGTCGTGCCCGACTGGCTCGTCCCGCCGCGCCGCGACTCGGACGTCGACGGCGTGCTGCTGTGGTACCGCGAGGTCGATCTCGCGCGTGCGCCGTATGCGGACCGGCTCGCGCCCGATCCGTTCGCCACGGTGCGCGACGCCCGGCGCAAGCTGCGCGACGCGCGCGTGCGCGCGAAGGTCGAGATGTCGAAGAGCGCGGCGCTGCCGCAGCGCGAATTCGGCACGGCCGCGGACTGGCAGCTGCGCCAGGCGCTGGCCGCGCTCGCCGGGCGGCCGGTGCAGACCGTCGCCGCGCCCGCGCAGCTGATGCCGGCCCAGCCGGTATGCGAGCGCCGCGACGACTGACGCGCGCTCAGCGAAACCCGAAGCGCCGCCTCAACACGACCAGCGCCGCGATGCTCAGCACGGCCGCGAACATCAGGTAGAAGCTCGGCGCGGTGTTGGTCCCGGTCGCGCGGATCAGCCACGCGATGATGAACGGCCCGAAGCCGCCGAACACGGTGACCGCGACGTTGTACGCGAGCGACATGCCGGTCGTGCGCGTCTGCACCGGAAACACTTCGGACAGCAGCCCGGGCAGCGCCGCGAAATAGCCGGTCATCAGGAACGCGAGCAGCACCTGCAGCGCGATCAGCGTGCCGAAGCCCGGATGCGCGACCAGATACGCGAACGCCGGATAGATCAGCACGAGAAAGCCGATGGCCGGCGCCAGCATCACGCGCACGCGGCCATAGCGATCCGACCAGTGGCCGACGAGCGGCGCGAACGCCATCTGGATCACGCCGACGACGAGGATCGCCGCGAACGCGGCCGACGGCGCGAGGCCGAGCTGCTTCACGCCATAGGTCGGCATGAACAGCACGAGATAGGTCGCGACGGTGCCGAGCACGACCGCGCCGATCGCGGCGACGAGCCGCGCCTTGTGCGACGCGAACGTGTCGCGCAGCGGGTTCGCCGTGACGTCGGCCGCGAGGAATTCGGGCGTCTCGTCGACCTTCGCGCGGATGTAGTACGCGACCGGCCCGAGCAGCAGCCCGAAGAAGAACGGCACGCGCCAGCCCCATGCGGCCATCTGCGCGGCGGTGAGCTGCGCGTTCAGCACGGTGCCGAAGGCGGCGGCGAGCAGCGTCGTGAGCCCCTGGCTCGCGACCTGCCAGCTCGCGAAGAAGCCGCGCCGGCCGGGCACGTGCTCGGCCAGGAACGCGGTCGCGCTGCCGAATTCGCCGCCCGCCGAGAAGCCCTGGATCAGCCGCGCGGCGACGAGGATCAACGGCGCGGCGACGCCGATCGTCCGGTAGGTCGGCAGCACCGCGATCACGAACGTGCCGGCCATCATCAGCAGGATCGACAGCGTGAGCGCGGCCTTGCGGCCCGCGCGGTCGGCGTACGCGCCGAGCACGATCGCGCCGAGCGGGCGCATGAAGAACGACACGCCGAAGGTGCCGAGCGTGAGCAGCAGCGACACGGTGTCGTTGCCGGCGGGAAAGAACAGGCGCGAGATCGTCACCGCGAAGAAGCCGTAGACCACCAGATCGAACCACTCGAGCGCATTGCCGATCGACGCGGCGACCACCGCGCGCCACACGCGCGGCGACGAAGCAATGGAGCGGGACTGCGTGACGGCATCCATCGGCGATCTCCTGTCGTTCTACGTCGTATTCGACGCGTGCGGGGCGGGGCCGCGCCGCGCGATGCCGCCGATTATAGGCGCGCAAAAAAGCCGCCGCGCCCGGCAACGGGAACGCGGCGGCTCGCAGGCGGCGCGCGGCGCGAAGGCCGCGGTCGCGTTACTCGTTACTGCTTGACGGCTTCGGCCGTGATCAGCAGCTTGGTCGCCATCTTGAAGCCGTACTGCTTGCCGTAATCGAGGCCGAACTCGTCGCGGTTGAATTCGCCGACGGCATCGACGCCGCACACTTCACGCTTGAGCATCGGATGCGGCATGCACTTGAACGAGTCGATCTTCAGCGTCAGCGGCTTCGTCACGCCGTGCAGCGTCAGGTTGCCGACCACCGACACCGGCTTGTCGCCGTCGAACTTGATCGCGCCCTTGTAGACCGCCTGCGGGAACTTGGCCGCATCGAAGAAATCGGCCGTCTGCAGGTGCTCGTCGAGCTTCGCGCTGCCGGTGTGGATCGACGCGATTTCGGTCGTCACGTCGACCGTACCCGTCTTCGCCGCGCGGTCGAGCGTCACGGTGCCGCTCGACTTGTCGAACTTGCCGCGCCAGACCGACAGGCCGCCGAAGTGGTCGGCCTCGAAGCTCGGGTACGTGTGGCTCGGGTCGAACTGGTAAGTCGCGCTTTCGGCGAAGGCCGAGAACGACAGCGAGGCTGCCAGCGCGCCCGCGGCGATGATCAGATGCTTTTTCAACTTTTTCTCCTTGGAACGGCGCCGCGCGCTTGCGCGGCATTCGGGTGAGGCACGTGATACGGGTGATGCGGGACCCCGCCGCTTACTTCGTCGCGACGAGATGGAACTTGATCTGCACTTCGTCGGCGACGATCGACGTGTCCTTCCATTCGCCGGTGCCGACGTTGAACGCGGAGCGCTTGATCGGCAGCACGCCGTCGAAGGTCTGCGTCGCGCCGCTCTGGGTGACCGTCACGGGCACCGTGACGTTCTCCGACTTGCCCTTGATCGTCAGCTTGCCGGTCACGTTGTACTTGTTGCCGCCGGCCGGCGCGATCGCGCTCGACGCGAAGGTCGCCTGCGGATACGTTTTGGCGTCGAACCAGTCCTTGCCGGCGACCTGGTCGTTGTACATCTTGTCGCCGAGGTCGAAGCTCGCGATGTCGATCGTCACCTGCGCGCTGCCCTGCGCGGCTTTCGCCGGGTCGAACTTCACCTGCGCGGAGAACTTCCGGAACGCGCCTTCGGTCGGCACGTTCATCTGCTTCGACACGGCGGACACCTTGCTCTTCGCGAGGTCGACGTCGGCGTGCGCGGCGGCCGACGCGGCGAGCGACGCCGCGGCGAATGCGGTCAGCACGGAGCGGGAGAAAGTCACTTTCATGGGTTCCTTCATTTGGCAAAGGGAAGCATGCGCGACAGCAGCCTGTCGCGGTCCAGCACCTGATGCTTGAGCGCCGCCAGCACGTGCAGCGACACCAGCGCAAGCAGAATGTAATTCAACGCCACGTGGAGCGTCTTCAGCGTCTCCTTCAGCACCGGATCGGGGTCGATCAGGCGCGGCAGCGGCACGATGCCGAGGTAGACGACCGGGATGTTCGACGCGGAGCTGTACAGATAGCCGGTGACGGGGATCGCGAGCATCAGCGCGTATAGCAGCATGTGGACGCCGTGCGACGCGGCGCGCTGCCAGGCGGGCGTAGCGCCGGGCAGCGCGGGCGCCGCGTGGGTCGCGCGCCACAGCAGCCGCATCAGCGCCAGCGCGAACACGGTCACGCCGATCCACTTGTGCCACGAGTAGTACTTCAGCTTGGCCGGCGTGAAGCCGGGGATGTCGGTCATCACCCAGCCGAGCGCGAAGCCGCCGACGATCAATACCGCGATCAGCCAATGGAGCGCGATCGCGGTTTGCGTGTAACGTACCGGGGTGGCCGGCAGCGAGTTCGATGCCATCGTGGGTTCCTCAGGTGAGCGAACGGCCGCGCCGGTATATTCGTCCGACGCTTGTCAAGGGCGCCATGCTACCGCAACCTTTCTCGACGCGCGGACTCTGAGGACAGGCACGCCAGCCGGCTGTCACGTTCGCGCCATGTTACCGGCCGGTCACCGCGCGCCCGGGCATTGACACCGCCGAAAAACCGATTTGGTAAGATTGGCGCGGGTTCCGGCCCCGTCGACGCGCCGCCCAGCCGTCGCAACACCGCCTTTTCCATGCAACGATACGACCTGATTGCCTGTCACGAATGCGACGCACTGTTGCATAAACCGCGTCTGAGCGGCCGCCAGATCGCGCGCTGCCCGCGTTGCGACGCGCTGCTCTATCGCAACAGCACCACGCAGATCGAGCGCATCACCGCGCTCGCGGTCGCCGCGCTCGTCACGTTCGTCATCGCGCAGACGTTCCCGATCCTCGAAATGGACCTGAACGGCACGCGCGTGCAGACGACGCTGATCGGCGCGATCGACGCGCTGTGGCATCAGGACATGGCGATCGTCGGCGTGATGGTGTTCTGCTCGACCGTGCTGTTCCCGCTCGTCGAGATGGCCGCGCTGCTCTACGTGCTGCTGCCGATCCGGCGCGGCGTCGTGCCGCCCGGCCTGAACCTCGTGCTGCGGACGATCCAGCTCGTGCGGCCGTGGGGGATGATCGAGGTCTTCATGCTCGGGATCGTCGTGACGATCGTGAAGATGGTCAGCCTCGCGCGCGTGGTGCCCGACGCGGCGCTGTTCGCGTTCGGCGCGCTCACGCTGATGATCGCGGTCGTGCTGATGTTCGACCCGCGCACCGTGTGGGACATCGCCGACGACCTGCGCGCCGGCCGCTCGCCGGGCGCCCCCGCCGCTCCTGCTACTCCCGCCGCCGCCGACCCGGCCGCGCTGCCGGAGGCGCCGCGCCGATGACGACGCCGACCGCCGCCCGCGAGGGTTACGCCAGCTGCCACGCCTGCGGGCTCGTGCAGACGCTCGACCATGCGCATGCGCATTGCGCGCGCTGCGGCAGCACGCTGCATTTCCGCACGCCGGACAGCGTCATGCGCACCTGGGCGCTGCTGATCGCGGCCGTGATCCTGTACATTCCGGCGAACCTGCTGCCGATCATGCGCACGTCGTCGATCGTCGGCTCGCAGGAAGACACGATCATGAGCGGCGTCATCTATTTCTGGACCTCCGGCGACTGGCCGCTCGCGGTGATCGTGTTCGTCGCGAGCATTCTCGTGCCGATGCTCAAGCTCGGCGTGCTGACGCTGCTCGCGACCAGCGCGCAGCGCCGCGCGACGTGGCGGCCGCTGCAGCGCACGCTGCTGTACCGGATCGTCGAGCGGATCGGCCGCTGGTCGATGCTCGACATCTTCGTCGTGACGCTCACCGTCGCGCTCGTCCATTTCCGTTCGCTCGCCGTCATCACGGCCGGTCCCGGCGCGCTCGCGTTCGGTTCGGTCGTGATCCTGACGATGCTCGCGTCGATGCAGTTCGATCCCCGCCTGATCTGGGATCCAGTCGAAACCTCAGGGAAACACCATGAATAGTCCGCAAGGCCCGCAGCACGACGCGCCCCGGCCGCCCGACCCGGCAATCTCGACGAAAGGCGGCTGGCTGCCGTCGCTCGTCTGGCTCGTGCCGCTGCTCGCCGCGCTGATCGGTATCGGCCTCGTGATCAAGTCCGTGCGCGAGCGCGGCCCGGAAATCACGATCAGCTTCCACAGCGCGGAAGGGCTCGAGCCGGGCAAGACGCAGGTCAAGTACAAGGACGTCGAGATCGGCACGGTCAAGACGATCACGCTGTCGAAAGACCTCACGCGCGTGCTCGTCCAGGTGCAGTTGAAGAAGGAGGCCGAGGACTTCGCGATCAAGGGCTCGCGCTTCTGGATCGTGCGGCCGCGCGTGGGCACGACCGGCGTGTCGGGGCTCGGCACGCTGCTGTCCGGCGCATACATCGGCGTCGACGCCGGGCGCGGCCCGGACGCGCAGAGCGACTTCATCGGCCTCGAGTCGCCGCCCGCCGTGACCCGCGACCAGAAAGGCACGCAGTACGTGCTGCGCGGCGATTCGCTCGGCTCGGTCGACATCGGCTCGCCGGTCTATTACCGTCGCGTGCAGGTCGGCCAGGTGGTCGGCTTCTCGCTCGACAAGGACGGCACGGGCGTCACCTTCAACGTGTTCGTCAATGCGCCGTACGACCAGTACGTCGGCATGAATTCGCGCTGGTGGCAGGCGAGCGGCGTCGACCTGCGGCTCGATTCGAGCGGCCTGAAGCTGAACACGCAATCGCTCGCGACGGTGATCCTCGGCGGCATCGCATTCCAGACGCCGCCGAACCAGCGCACCGGCGCGACCGCGCCGAACAACACGACGTTCCGCCTCGGCTCCGACGAAGGCGACGCGATGCGCGATCCGGACGGCGAGCCGCTGCAGGTCGTGATGAACTTCAACCAGTCGCTGCGCGGGCTCGCGGTGGGCGCGCCGGTCGACTTCCGCGGCATCGTGCTCGGCGAAGTGACGAACATCGGCATCGACTTCGATCCGAAGACCAAGAACTTCCTGATGCCGGTCACGATGAACGTGTATCCGGAGCGGCTCGGCCCGCGCTTCCGCGAAACGATCGGCAACAAGGGCGAGTCGGCCCGTCGCGAGATCGTCGAGCGCCTCGTCAGGCACGGGCTGCGCGGCCAGCTGCGCACCGGCAATCTGCTGACGAGCCAGCTGTACGTCGCGCTCGACTTCTTCCCGAAGGCGGCGGCCGTGAAGATGGACACGACGCGCCAGCCGCTCGAGCTGCCGACCGTGCCCAACACGCTCGACGAGCTGCAGCTGCAGGTCGCCGACATCGCGAAGAAGCTCGACAAGGTGCCGTTCGACCAGATCGGCGCGAACCTGAACAGCGCGCTCACGAACGCCGACAAGCTGTTCAAGCAGCTCGACACGCAGGTCGCACCGGAAGCGCGCGACACGCTGTCGGCCGCCAAGCAGACCTTCTCGACCGCCGAGGCGACGCTGCAGCAGGATTCGCCGCTGCAGTCCGACGTGCGCGGCGCGCTGAAGGAGCTCACGCGCACGCTGCAATCGCTGAACGCGCTCGCCGACTATCTCGAGCGCCATCCCGAATCGCTGCTCAAGGGCAAGCCAGGAGATCAACCATGACCACGACACGCGTGAACGTGCTCGCGAGCGGCGCAGCCGCGCTGTTCGCCGTGCTCGCGCTCGGCGCGTGCAGCTCGCCGCCCGCGCGCTTCTACACGCTGAGCCCGGCCGACGCCGCCGCGCCCGTGCGCACCGCGCCCGCCAATCCGGCATTCCTGATCGAGGTGCCGTCGGTGGGCGTACCGGAGCAGGTCGCGAGGAACCAGTTCGTCGTGCAGCGCAACGCCGCGCAGGTCGACGTGCTCGAGCAGGAGCGCTGGGCCGCGCCGCCGGCCGACGAGATCCGCCGCGCGCTGTCGGACGATCTCGCCGCGCAGCTCGGCACGATCGACGTCGCGAATTCCGCGTATCCGGCCGGCGTGCCGGTGTATCGGATCAGCGTGAACGTGCAGCGCTTCGAGTCGTGGCCCGGCAAGCGGGCGGCGATCGACGCCGTGTGGAGCGTGCGCGCGGTCGGCACGCAGACGGTGATGACGTGCCGCACGAGCGTCGCGGAGCCGGTCGCCGGCGGCTTCGATGCGCTGGTGGCCGGCCATCGGCGCGCCCTCGACGCGATTGCCTCGCAGGCCGCGGCCGGCGTGCGCGCGATCGCCGCGCGGCGTGGGGTGGCGGCGAGTGGAGCGAGCGCGGTGGCAGGCGGCAAGACGACGGTCGCCGCGACGGCCGTGCCGGTCGTGCCCTGCCCGGCCAATCCGGCGCCCGGCGGCGACGCAGGCGCGACCGGCAAGTCGGGCGCGTAAGCCGGCGGCGGGGTGCGCGTGGATGCGAGCGCATGGGGGGTGTGGGTGCGTGGCTCGTATGGACGTATGGGGTGTGTAGCCGCGTCGTTCGTGTCGTTCGTGAAGCTCGCGGAGTCCATATCGCCCGTGTCGCTCACTGCGTAACCCGTCTGGTCCGCGCGTCCCCTGTAACTCGTCCGGCCCACCTGACCCGGTAACCCGTTCCAGCAGCATCACCGATCACGACCGCCGGCCGCACCGCCCACGCCCGATCTCTGCCATCGCCCGCCTCGCCTCGCTCGTCGAAATCGGCAAAAACCGGCGTCACGCAACGCGGTCAGCTTGCCTTTTCGCGGCCAATTGACGATCCTACGCTGTCCCCGACCCGCGCCGCCTGTCGTGCGGGCCAGCCGATGGCGCACCGCCCCGGTCCGACCGACCGCCGCGCGAGCGCAGGCCCGCGACGGCCCACGCACGGCGCGTGGCGACCGTCCGCCCATCGTCCGGCTTGCCCGACCCGCGTCACCGTTGCCCTCGGCGCCGCGCCGCGTTTCCGGCCGGCATCCCGAACC
>NZ_PQMX01000051.1:0-43857 GCF_004368385.1 Burkholderia sp. B10
CCTCCCACCCCCCGCCGAGCGCGAGGAACAACCTGACCTGATCCGCCGCAACCTGCCCCTCAGCCGCCGCGACCTGCGCGCGCACGCTCGTCAGCGTGCGCGTCGCATCCAGATCCGAAATGAACGACTCGCGCCCGGCCATATAGAGCCGGTGCGTTTCGTCGGCGGAACTGCGCGCCGATTCGTAGGCCGTGCGCAGCGCGTCGGTGCGCTGCACGTCGGCCGCATAGGTCGCGAGGCTCGACTGCGTTTCGCGCAGCGCATTCAGCACGACGCCGTCGAAGTGCGCGAGCGCGCCGCCGGTCGCCGCTTCGGCTTCGCGCACGCGCGCACGCTGGCCGTTGATCGGGAACGCCCAGCTGATCAGCGGCCCGAACGACCAGCGATTGGTGGTCGACGAGAACAGATCGGCGGCGACGCCGACCGAACCCGCGGATAACCCGATGCTCACGGACGGATACAGCGCGGCGGTCGCCACGCCGATGCGTGCCGTGGCAGCCGCGAGCTGGCGCTCGGCTTCGCGAACGTCGGGACGGCGGCGCAGCAGCGCGGCGCCGTCGCCGATCGGGATCGGTTGGCGCAGCTGCGGCAGCCGATCGCATTCGGCGACGGCCTTCGGCAGATCTGCGGGCGCTCGCGCGAGCAAGGCGGCGAGCTGGTATTGCGCGATCTTGCGCCGGCCTTCGAAGCGCGGGATGTCGGCCGACAGCGTGCGTACCTGCGTGACGCCGCGCGTCACGTCGGTCTGATTGCCGCGTCCCGCGTCGCGCAGCCGCTGCGACAGCTTCACGCGCTGCTGCTGCAGCGCGAGCGACTGCTTCGCGATCGCGAGTTCGTCGCCGGCGGAGCACGACTCGACGTACGCCCGCACCACGTCCGCGACGACGGTGATGCGCGCGAGGTCGGCCGCCGCCTGCACCGCGTCGCTGTCCGCGTGCGCGGCCTCGACGCCACGCCGCAGCTTGCCGAACAGATCGAGCTCGTACGACACGTTGATGCCGACCGCGCCTTCGTTGACGACCGGCAGCTTGTTCTCGAGCAGATACTGTTCGGCCGATTCCTGCGCGCGTTGCACGCCGGCTTCCGCGTGGCCCGAGAAGCCGCCCTGTTCGTTGGCGACCTCCAGCGCCGCGCGCGAGCGCGCGAGGTTCGCTGCGGCGACGCGCAGGTCGGTGTTCGATTTCAGCGCGCTCTGCACCAGCGCATTCAGCACCGGATCGTCGTACAGCTGCCACCAGTTGCCGGGCACCGCATCGCGCGAGACGAGCGCGCCGTCCGCATCGTCGAGCGCATGGTTCGCGAGCGGCGCATTCACGTATGCGTGCTGCGGCAGCGCGTAATCGGGGCCGACCGACTTGCACGCGCCGAGTGCGAGCGCGAGCGGCGCGAGCGCCGCCGCGAGGCGCAGCCCATGCCGCTTCATTGCGATGCTCCGGTCGCGCTGGCCGCGGCGGGCGCCGGTGCCGGCCGCGTCGTGTCGTCACGGCGTGCGTCATGCGAGCGCACCGCGACGGTCGCGGTGCGGCCCGCGATCATCCGGAAATCGTCCGGCACCTCGTCGAGCACGACGCGCACCGGCACGCGCTGCGCGAGCCGCACCCAGCTGAATGCCGGGTTCACGTTCGGCAGCAGGTTCGCGCCCTGCGTGCGGTCGCGATCCTCGATCGCGGCGACGATGCTCTGCACGTGGCCGCGCAACGGATGCGGCTCGCCCATCACGACGATGTCGACCGGCTCGCCGATATGGATGCCGCGCAGCTTGGTTTCCTCGAAATAGCCGTCCACGCGGAACGAGTTGCGATCGACGACCGACAGCACCGCACGGCCGGCCGCCACGTATTCGCCGGTGCGCGGCGCGCGGTCGTTCAGATAGCCGTCGACCGGGCTCACGATCGTGGTGCGCTGGAGATTCAGTTTCGCGGTATCGAGCGACACCTGCGCATCGGCGACGGCGGCTTCGCCCTGCTCGACGCGCGTGCGGCTTTCCTCGACCTGTTCGCTCGCCACCAGATTGCCGAGCTGCAGGTTGCGCGCATATTCGCGCTTCGCCTGGGCGAGCGTCGCGCGGCGCTGCGCGAGGGTCGCTTCGGCGAGGCGTTGCGCGAGCGTGTAGCGCGCCTGATCGATCACGAACAGCACCTGGCCGCGCTTGACCTCCTGGTTGTCGGCGACCTGCACCGACGTGATGAGGCCGGCCACGTCCGGCGCGACCTGGATCACGTCGGCGCGCACGTGCCCGTCGCGGGTCCACGGCGAGAACATGTAGTAATTGATGATGCGCCACAACACGAGGGCGGCCACGACGACGACGATCAGCGTGAGCAGGATCTGTCCTGCCGAGTACCAGGTTTTTTTCACGATTAGCTAGCCACGAGATGGTGAGACACGACCACGACGGCGGCAAGCACGAACACGTAGATGCCGAGATCGAAGATCGAACGGTGCCAGACGAGGCGGTAGAAGCCGACGCGCTCGAGCAGCGCGCGTACGACGATGTTGATCAGATACGCGATCAGCATCAGCACGAGGGGAGCCGGCACGAATACGCCGAAGATGTCGATTTCGCCGATCATGGTCGCGCTCGGAAGGACGGGTGGGAAAGCCGGATCATGCGCGTGCTCCGTCCGCCGTGGCCTGCGGCGGCTGCGCGGCCGCAGCCGGATACAGCGACAGCCGCAGCCCGACGAGCGCGTGCAGCGTGTTGCGCAAGCGCCGGTGCGCGGCGCGCGACGTCGGTGCCGCAGGCGTCGCGCCGGCCTCCGCCGCGCCGGCCGACGCGGCGTGCGGCCGCGTGCGGCCCGCCACGCGCCGCAGCGCATCGTCGATCGACGCGAGCAGCGCGGGCGGCGCCGGCTGTCGTGCGTTGGCGGCCGCGCAGCGCGCGTAGTGATCGGTGACGCCGGCCAGCACGCGGTCGATCGCATCGGGTACGTCGCCCGACAGTCTGCGGCGCGCGCGGCGCAGGTCGAGCGCATTCAGCGCGATGCGCAGGTCGCGGAAGCTCTCGATCGACGGATGACGATGATCGTCCGACGCGCCGAGCCGCGGCAGCAATTGCGTGACGCGATCGAGCATCCGCGACGCATGGTTGCGCTGGTCGTCGAGCGGCTGCGTCGACGCGGAGCGCGCGACGTCCTCCCAGCCCGAGCGCAGCAGCCGTCGCACGGCGAGTTCGGCGCCGAACGGCCGCGTCGCGCGCGTCCACAGATACGCGAACAGCAACCCGGCGACACCGGCGAGGTTGCTGTTCAGGAACACGAAGAAGTCGGCGTCGTACGCGCTCTGGATGCTGATGAAGGTCGCCGTGTTGACGGCGACGAGCATCGTCACCATGTTGAACTGCGGGCGCGGCAGCAGCGTGCCGATCAGGATGAACGGGCCGGCGAACATCAGCACGAGCATCGCGAAGTCGTGCACGTGCGGCAGCACGGCGAACAGGTACAGGCCCGCGAACACGACGCTCGCGGCGGTCGCGAGGAAGAACTTGAACACGAGCGGTGCGGGCTCGTCGAGCGCGGCGAAGAAGCTGCACGCGACGGCGGCCAGCGTGACCGCGCCGGCGCCGTCGTGCCAGCCCGACGCGATCCACAGCCAGCACGCGAACACGATCGCGCCGGCCACGGTGAGCGTCGAGAACAGCATCATCCCGCGATCGAAGAAACGCTCGGTGCCGCCGAGCCGCCAGTGCCTGAAACGCGGCTGCCAGATGCCCGACTCGTTCGCGATCAGCGCGCGCAGCGAACGGCAGTCCTGCCAGATGTCGATGACCTGACGCAGCCGCCACAGCGCGTTCGACAGCAGCGCGCCGTCCCAGCTCGCGAGTGCGCTGTCGGGCGGCTGCAGCGCCGCGATGCGCGCGCGCAGGTCGTCCGCGGCCGGATCGTGCGCCATCTCGCCGCCGGTGTCGGCCTTCACGGCCGGCAGCGGCGCATCGAACCACTTCGCGGCGTCGGCGAGCAGCGCGTCGAGCCCGGGCGGGCGCACTTTCAGTTCGCGCATCAGCGCGACGAGCGGGTCGGCCAGCGACGACATCAGCGGCAGGAACAGCTGCATCCGGCCCGCGAGTGCCTGCGCGCGCTCGAGCACGCGCGGATGCGCGTGGTCGTAGCTCAGCTGGCTCAGCAGAAACTCGAGGCCGGTGATGGTGGCGGCGAGGCGCTGGCGGCACGCGGACAGCGCCTTGCCCGCGAGATGCCCGGACAACGTCTCGCGCCCGTAGAACGCGGCATCCTTGAACCACGCATCGGTGCGTTCGATCAGCGTCGGCGCGAGCCGGTTCGGGAACACGGTGCTGCCGACCACGCTCGCGCACACGATGCCGAGCACGATCTCCTCGGTGCGGGCGATCGCGACGTCGAAGATCGTCGACGGATCGGCCACCGTCGGCAGCGCGATGAGCGGCATCGTGTAACCGGCCAGCATGAACACGTAGCTGCGCGCGGTGCGGTCCGAGATCGCGAGGTAGAGCAGCGTGCCGCACCACGTCGCGACGATGATGCTGAACAGGATCGGCGTCTCGACGAACGGCGGCACGAACAGGATCGCGGCGGCTGCGCCGAGCGCGGTGCCGAGCGCGCGATACAGCGCCTTGGAACGCGTCGCGCCGACGAACGGGTTCGACACGATGTAGACGCTCGCCATCGCCCAGTACGGACGCGGCAGCTGAAAATACAGGCCGAGGTACAGCGCGAGCATCGACGCGGCGAACGTCTTGCCCGAGAACAGCCAGTCGCGAAGGCTCGGAAAGGTCATGACGCGGAACTGGCGGATTGCGGCGCGCCCGGTGCCGGGTTCGGCACGTCGGCCGCGTTGAACGCATTCAGCACGCGCAGCGTGGCCTCGAGGTCGGCGCGCGACACGCCCTTGAGCACCTGCGCGCGCAGCACGCGCAGGTCTTCTTCCATCTTCGCGGTGACCGAGCGGCCGGCGGCCGTCAGCGAGATCGTTTTCGCGCGACGATCGTACGGGTCCTCGTCGCGCCGCGCGAGACCGGCCGCGCACAGCTGGTCGAGCAGCCGCACGAGCGACGGCCCCTCGATGCCGACGTGTTCGGCCAGCGTGCCCTGGCGCACGCCTTCGCCCAGGCGCCCGGCGATCAGCAGCGGCGTGGCGCAGGCCTCGGACACGTTGTACGCGGTCAGCACCGCGTCGCTGGTGCGGCGCCACTTGCGGGCGCTGAGCACCAGCAGGCTGCTGACGGCGAGGCGGAGATCGGGCAGATTCGTCATGCACGAGATGATAGGGGCAAAGTAATTCGATAGCAAACTACCGTTTTTGTCATGCGGATGTCTTGCAGCTTCAGTGCATCGGCCGCGCAACGGCCGTCCAAAGCCGCGGTGCGCCGACCGACGAAGCTCCGGTTCGCGAGCCGGTGACAAGCGGGTGGTGCGGTGCCGCATCGCCCGACCGATCGATTAGTCGTACCGCTGGTGTCGACGTGCGCCATGGCGGTGCAGGACACCGGGCACGCGCCATGCGCGATGTCGCGCGCGGCACGCGACACCCGCGCCACACCGCACGCAATTGCACTAGGACAATATTTTGAGGGTGTCTTTCTGAGCGACCATGCACAGGCAACGACGGAGACATCGAGATGAGACGGACCGAGGTATCTGCGCGCTGGCACGAAGCGATCGGCGCGGTGCACGGCATCGAGTCGAAATACAAGCGGCTCGTGAAGGCGATCGCCGCCGACATCGACAGCGGCGCGCTCGCCGCGGGCGCGCGGCTCGCGCCGCAGCGCGACGTCGCCGCGAGCCTCGGCGTCAGCGTGCAGACGGTCACGAACGCCTACAAGGAACTTGAAAGGCAAGGGCTGATCCGCTGCGAAGTCGGCCGCGGCAGCTTCGTCGCCGCGCGCGTCACCGAATCGATGTCGAACTACATCCTCGACACGGCCGAGCGCGAGCTGGTCGACTTCTCGATCGCGCGGATCGTCCATACGCCCGAGCACGACGCCGCGTGGCGCGCCGTCTGCGCGGCGCTGGCCGATACCGGCGACCAGCCGTGGATCCGCTCGTTCCGGCCCATCGCCGGCCTCGATGCGCATCGCGAGGCCGGCGCCGCGTGGCTGGCGTCGCTGAACCTCGCGGTCGACCGCGAATCGCTGCTGATCACCAACGGGGCGGCGCACGGCATCTTCCTCGCGCTCGCCTCGATCGTCGGGCCGGGCGACACCGTGCTGTGCGAGAGCCTGACCGACCACGGCGTGATCGGCTCCGCGAACGTGCTCGGGTTTACGCTGAAAGGACTCGAGATCGACGAGCACGGCATCCGCCCCGAGCATTTCGAGGAGATGTGCGACGGCGAACGCATCAGCGCGCTGGTCTGCACGCCGACGCTGAACAATCCGACGGTGTCGGTGATGCCCGACTCGCGCCGCAAGTCGATCGCGCGCATCGCGTCACGCTACGGCGTCTACGTGATCGAGGACGACGTGTACGGCCCGTTGCCGGCCAGAACTGCCACGCCGATCGCGAGCCTGATACCGGAGCTCGGCTTCTACTGCACCAGCATGACGAAATCGGTGCTGACGGGGCTGCGCACCGGTTATCTCGCGATGCCGCGGCGGCTCGCGCTGCGCGTGGAGAGCGTGTTGCGCGTCAGCAGCTGGATGGCGACCTCGCCGATCGCGGAGATCGCGACCCGCTGGATCGTCGACGGCACCGCGCGACGGCTCGTCGAACTGCAGCGGCAACGGCTCGCGCTGCGCCAGGAGATGGTGAAGGCCGCGCTCGGCCCGTACATCCTCGGCGCGCATCCGAACGCGCTGTCGGCGTGGCTGCGCGTGCCCGACTACTGGCAGGCCGACCGGCTCGTGCGCGAGCTGCGCACGCGCAAGATCGCGGTGACGTCGCCCGACCCGTTCGTGGTCGGCGGCGCCGAGCGGCCGAACGCGGTGCGCGTGTGCATCGGCGCGGAGACCACCGACGCCGCGTGCAACGCGGCGCTCGAGACCATCGCGCGCGTGTTCGAACAGTATCCGCACGTGCACGACTTCCACTGAAGCGACGGCCGCGCCCGACGCCCGTCACTGATACCCGATACGCGCCGCACAATGTATCAGGACATTCGAAAGCGCCATTTGGAACATTAGACTGGATCGCACCATATCGATGAGGCGTGCGTTCCATGTCCTTCCTGTCGCTGTCCGACGTCTATCGCGCACGCCGACGCATTGCCGGGCATGCGTGCGTCACGCCGCTCGTCGGCTCGGCCGCGCTGTCGGCGCGGCTCGGCGTGCCGGTCCATCTGAAGCTCGAGACGCTGCAGCCGACGGGCAGCTTCAAGCTGCGCGGCGCGACCAATGCGCTCGCCGAGCTGGCCGCGCAGCACGTGACGCGCGTCGTCACCGCGTCGACCGGCAATCATGGCCGTGCGGTCGCGCATGCGGCGCGTGCGTTCGGTATCGAGGCGACGGTGTGCATGTCGTCGCTGGTGCCGGCGAACAAGGTCGACGCGGTGGCCGCGCTCGGCGCGCGGATCGTGATCGCCGGCGACAGCCAGGACGACGCGCAAGCCGCCGCGCGGCAGCTCGTGCGCGATGAAGGCTGCGTGTACGTGCCGCCGTTCGACGACCCGCGCATCGTCGCCGGGCAGGCGACGATCGGCGTCGAGATCCTCGAAGCGTTGCCGGATGCCGGCACGCTTGTCGTGCCGCTGTCGGGCGGCGGACTGTTCAGCGGCGTCGCGTTCGCGGCGAAGGCGATCCGGCCGTCGCTCGCGGTGATCGGCGTGTCGATGGCGCGCGGCGCGGCGATGCACGCGAGCATCGCGGCCGGTCATCCGGTCGACGTCGACGAACGGCCGACGCTCGCCGATTCGCTCGGCGGCGGCATCGGCCTCCACAACCGCTACACGTTCGAGATGACGCGCGCGCTGATCGACGAGATCGTCCTGCTCGACGAACCGGCGATCGCGCGCGGCATCGCGCATGCGTATCGCGAAGAGCGGCTGGTCGTCGAAGGCGCCGGCGCCGTCGGCATCGCCGCGCTGCTCGACGAGCGGATCGCGCGTCGCGATTGCGACGGCCCGATCGTCGTCGTCGTCAGCGGCGCGAACATCGACATGGGCGTGCATCGCCGTATCGTCTCGGAGCACTGACATGATTCCTCCCGTCACGCTGCTCGATCGCGCGCAACTGCGCACGCTGGTGCCGCTCGACGTCGCCGCGATCGACCAGATCGAAGCCGCGTTCGCGTCGCTTGCGACCGAAGCGGTCGCGATGCCGCCGATCCTCAATCTGGCGTTACCCGAGCGCCACGGCGAAGTCGACGTGAAGACCGCCTATCTGCCGCGCTTCGACAGCTTCGCGATCAAGGTCAGCCCCGGCTTCTTCGACAACCCGTCGCTCGGGCTGCCGAGCCTGAACGGGTTGATGCTCGTGCTGTCCGCGCGCACCGGCCTGACCGAAGCCGTGTTGCTCGACAACGGCTACCTGACGGCCGTGCGCACCGCGGCGGCCGGCGCCGTCGCCGCACGGCGGCTCGCGCGCGCCGATGCGCGCCGCGCGGCCATCGTCGGCGCGGGCGAGCAGGCGCGGCTGCAGCTCGACGCGCTGATGCTCGTGCGCGACATCACGCACGTGACGGTCTGGGCGCGCGATGCCGAGCGTGCGGCGCGATTCGCGGACGACGCACGCGTCGCGCACGGGATCGACGCGACGGTCGCGCGCTCGGTGCATGCCGCGCTCGCCGACGCGGACGTCGCGGTCACCACGACGCCCAGCCGCGAGCCGCTCGTGCATGCCGCCGATCTCCATGCGGGGCTGCACGTGACGGCGATGGGCTCCGACGCGCACTACAAGACCGAGCTTGCGCCGTCGGTGTTCGGCGCGGCGCGCTACTTCTGCGACCGGCTGCAGCAGACGCGCGTCGCCGGTGAGCTCGCGCATGCGATCGCCGCGGGCGCGGTCGCGGCCGATGCGGTGTTTCCCGAACTCGGCGAGGTGATCGCCGGGCGGCGCGAGGGCCGCACGCAGCGCGACGACATCACGATCTGCGACCTGACCGGAACGGGCGCGCAGGACACCGCCATTGCCGTACTGGCGCTGCAACGCGCGCGCGCGGCGCGGGCGGGCACGACTTTCCACAACGACCTCACGACTTGAGAGGAGACAGATGTCCGCAGTCATCGACACCTACGAAGCCGCGCCGCGGCTTGCGTTCGAGCGCAGCGAATATGCGGCGCGCATCGCGAAGACGCGCACGGCGATGCAGCGGGCCGGCATCGACCTGCTGATCGTCACCGATCCGACCAACATGGCCTGGCTCACCGGCTATGACGGCTGGTCGTTCTACGTGCACCAGTGCGTGCTGCTGCCGATGGAAGGCGAGCCCGTCTGGTACGGCCGCGCGCAGGACGCGAACGGTGCGAAGCGCACCGCGTTCATGACGCACGAGAACATCGTCGGCTACCCCGACCACTACGTGCAGTCGCAGGACCGTCACCCGATGGACTACCTGGCGAGCGTGGTGATCGCCGCGCGCGGCTGGAGCACGCTGCGCATCGGCGTCGAGCTCGACAACTACTACTTCAGCGCGGCGGCCCATGCGTCGCTGCAGAAGCATCTGCCCACCGCGCGCTGGGTCGATGCGACCGCGCTCGTGAACTGGCAGCGCGCGGTGAAATCGCCGCGCGAGATCGAATACATGCGCATCGCCGCACGCATCGTCGAACGCGTGCATGCGCACATCGTCGACACCATCGAGCCCGGCATGAAGAAGAGCGACCTGGTTGCGCAGATCTACGCGACCGGGATCGCCGGCGCCGACGGCCACGGCGGCGACTATCCGGCCATCGTGCCGCTGCTGCCGACCGGCGCCGACGCGGCGGCCCCGCACCTGACCTGGGACGACTCGAGGTTCGCGCGCGGCGCCGGCACGTTCTTCGAGATCGCCGGCTGCTATCGCCGCTATCACTGCCCGCTGTCGCGCACAGTCTATCTCGGCAAGCCGCCCGCGCATTTCATCGAAGGCGAGCGCGCGGTGATCGAAGGCATCGAGGCCGGCCTGGCCGCCGCGAAGCCCGGCAACGTGTGCGAGGACATCGCGAACGCGTTCTTCGCGGTGCTGCGCCGTGCGGGCATCGAGAAGGACAGCCGCTGCGGCTATCCGATCGGCGCGAGCTATCCGCCGGACTGGGGCGAGCGCACGATGAGCCTGCGCCCCGGCGATCGCACGGTGCTCGAACCCGGCATGACGTTCCACTTCATGCCGGGACTGTGGCTCGACGACTGGGGGCTCGAGATCACCGAAAGCATCCTGATCACCGACACCGGCGTCGAGACGTTCTGCCGTACGCCGCGCAAGCTGTTCGTGAAGGAGTAGAGCGATGCGCGCCTCTCCGATCACGCCGACCGTCGATTTCGATGCGGACGGCGTACAGCATGGCTTTCTGAAACTACCTTACTCGCGCGACGATTCCGCGTGGGGCGCGATCATGATTCCGATCGCCGTCGTGAAACGCGGCGACGGGCCGACGGTGCTGCTCACCGGCGGCAATCACGGCGACGAATACGAAGGACCGGTCGCGCTGTCGAAGCTCGCCGGCTCGCTGAAGGCGGCCGACGTGACCGGACGCGTGATCGTCGTGCCGTTCATGAACTACCCGGCGTTTCGCGCGGGCCGCCGCACGTCGCCGATCGACGCGGGCAATCTGAATCGCAGTTTCCCCGGTCGGCCCGATGGCACCGTCACCGAGAAGATCGCCGATTACTTCCAGCGTCACCTGTTGCCGCTCGCCACCCACGTGCTCGACATCCACGCGGGCGGCCGCACGCTCGACTTCGTGCCGTTCGCGGCGATGCACGTGCTGGAGAACCGCGAGCAGGAGGCCCGCTGCGAACGCGCGATGCGCGCGTTCGGCGCGCCGTATTCGATGCGCATGCTCGAACTCGACAGCGTCGGGCTGTTCGACACGGCCGCTGAGGCGGCCGGCAAGGTGTTCGTGTCGACCGAGCTGGGCGGCGGCGGCACGTCGACGGCCGCGAGCGTCGCGATCGCCGAGCGCGGTGTACGCGGCTTTCTCGAACATGCCGGCGTGCTCGCGAAGCGCGACGATGCAAGCGCGGCGGTGCGCGCCGCCCCCCGCACGACCACGCTGCTCGACATGCCCGACGGCTCCTGCTTCACGACTAGCGAGCATCGCGGGCTGCTCGAGATGTGCCGCGATCTCGGCAGCGAGGTCGAAGCGGGCGACGTGCTCGCGCGCGTGCACGACATCGACCGCACGGGCGTCGCGCCGGTCGAATATGTCGCGCGGCGGCGCGGGCTGCTCGCGGCCCGGCATTTCCCTGGGCTCGTGCAGGCCGGCGACACGATCGCGGTGGTCGCCGACATCGTCGAGCGAAACGTCCCGGTGGGCGTGTAGGAGCGCGCGCGACGTGATCAAGCTCGACCGATACGACCTGGCGATCCTGCGCATTCTCGAACGCGACGGCCGCATCACGAAATCGCGGCTCGCCGAAGCGGTGAACCTGTCGATCTCGCCCGCATGGGAGCGTGTACGCAAGCTCGAGGAAAGCGGCGTGATACGCGGCTATCGCGCGGACGTCGACTGGGTCGGCACGTTCTCGGGCAGCCGCATCGTCGTTGAGGTGACGCTGTCGCGTCACACCGCGCCCGACATGCGGCGCTTCGAGGCGCGCGTGAGCGCCGCGCCCGAAGTCGCGCAGTGCTATGCGACCGGCGGCGGCGTCGACTACGTACTGCACGTGGTCGCACGCGACATCGATCACTACCAGCGCTTCATCGATGCATTGCTGATGGACGACCTCGGCATCGAGCGCTACTTCACGTACATCGTGACGAAGGTCGTCAAGTGCGACGCGGGCGGCGCGCCGGACTGGCATTGAAACTTCGCGCGGACCGAGCTCAATACGGAAAAAACCGCAAGAACGGCGCGCCGAAACCGAATATTTCGCATCCGTCGGCACGACAGAATGAAGCTCGTGACCCACCCAACGAGGAGACGCAGCATGCTGCCCGGACACCCGGTCCTGTTCAAGTCGATGTGCTATGTCGACGGTCGCTGGATCCACAGCGACAGTGCCGCGACGCGCGCCGTCGTGAATCCCGCCGATCAGTCGGTGATCGGTCACGTGCCGATGCTCGAGCGCGCGCAGATCGTAGGTGCGGTCGACGCCGCGCAGCGCGCGTTCGGCACGTGGCGCTGGACGCCGCAGGCCGCACGCAGCGCGGCGCTGCTGCGCTGGCACGCGCTGATCCTGCGGCATCTCGACGATCTCGCCGCGCTGCTGTCGCTCGAGCAGGGCAAGCCGCTCGCCGAAGCGCGCGGCGAGATCCGCTACGCGGCGAGCTTCGTCGAATGGTTCGCGAACGAGGCGAAACGCGCCGCGGGCCGCACCATCCCGACACATATCGACGGCGCACACCTCGGCACCGTGATGGAGCCGGTCGGCGTCGCCGCGTTGATCACGCCGTGGAATTTCCCCGCGGCGATGATCACGCGCAAGGCGGCCGCCGCGCTCGCGGTCGGTTGCACGGTAATCGTGAAGCCCGCGCACGAGACGCCGTTCTCGGCGCTCGCGCTCGCGCAGCTCGCCGACGAGGCCGGCTTCCCGGCCGGCGTGTTCAACGTCGTGCTCGGCGAGCCGCAAATGGCGATGGAGGCGCTCGTCGGCGATGCGCGCGTGCGCGCGGTGAGCTTCACCGGCTCGACGCGGGTCGGCCGGCTCGTCACCGAGACGGCGGCGAAAGCCGGCATTCGCAAGATCGCGCTCGAACTGGGCGGCAATGCGCCGTTCATCGTGACCGACGATGCCGATCTCGACGACGCGGTGCGGATCGCCGTCGGCGCGAAGTTCCAGACGTCCGGACAGGATTGCTGCGCGGCGAACCGGATCTTCGTCACGCGTGCGCTGTACGACGCGTTCGTCGGCCGCTACGCGAGCGCCGTGCGCGCGTTAAAAACAGGACCCGCGTTCGAGCCCGGCGTCGACGTCGGGCCGCTGATGCATCAGGCGGCGTTCGACGCGACCGTCGCGCGCGTCGACGACGCACGCGCACGCGGCGCGCGCATCGTCGCGGGCGGCCGGCCGCATGCGTTGGGCGGCTGGTTCTACGAGCCGACGGTGATCGCGGACGCCGCGCCGGGCATGCGCGTGTACGACGAGGAAAACTTCGCGCCGATCTCGGCCGTGTGCGCGTTCGACACGCTCGACGAAGTCGTCGCGCGCGCGAACGACACCGAGTACGGGCTGGCCGCCTACGTATGCGCGACGCGCATCGACACGATCTTCCAGCTCGTGCGGCGGCTCGACTTCGCGATGGTATCGGTCAACGGCGTGAAGTTCACCGGCGCGCCGATTCCGTTCGGCGGGATGAAGGCGTCGGGCCTCGGCCGCGAAGGCGGCGTCGAGGGCTTCGAACCGTTCACCGAAACCAAGTACTTCTGCCTCGGCAATCTCGGCCTGCCCATCGCGGCGACGGCCTGACATCCATACGACCCAATTCAAGGAGCACATCATGAATCAATCGATCGACGCACTGCTGCGCGCGGACCGCGCCCATTTCATGCATCCGTCGACGCACGCGTACGACCACGAAAGCGGCGCGCTGCCGGGCAGGATCGTGCGCGGCGCGCACGGCATTCGCATCGAGGACCACGAGGGCCGGCGCTATATCGACGCCTTCGCTGGGCTCTACTGCGTGAACATCGGCTACGGCCGCACCGAAGTGGCCGATGCGATGCACGAGCAGGCGAAGCAGCTCGCGTATTACCACACGTATGTCGGCCACGCGTCGGACGCGATCATCGAGCTGTCGTCGCGCATCATCGAATGGGCGCCGGCGGGGATGAAGAAGGTCTACTACGGGATGTCCGGTTCCGACGCGAACGAGACGCAAGTGAAGCTCGTCTGGTACTACAACAACGTGCTCGGCCGCCCGAACAAGAAGAAGATCATCTCGCGCGAGCGCGGCTATCACGGCTCGGGCATCGTGACGGGAAGCCTCACCGGGCTGCCGAGCTTCCATCAGCATTTCGATCTGCCGATCGACCGCGTGAAGCACACGGTATGTCCGCACTGGTATCGCAACGCGCCGGTGGGGATGAGCGAAGCGCAGTTCGTCGCGTACTGCGTCGACGAGCTCCAGAAGCTGATCGCGCGTGAAGGCGCCGACACGATCGCCGCGTTCATCGCGGAGCCGGTGATGGGCACGGGCGGCATCATCGCGCCGCCGGCCGGCTACTGGCCCGCGATCCAGGCCGTGCTGCGCCAGCACGACATCTTGCTGATCAGCGATGAAGTCGTGTGCGGGTTCGGCCGTCTCGGTTCGAAGATGGGCGCGCAGCATTTCGGCATCGAGCCGGACCTGATCACCGTCGCAAAGGGACTGACCAGCGCCTATGCGCCGCTGTCGGGTGTGATCGTCGGCGACAAGGTGTGGGACGTGATCGCCCGCGGCTCGCAGGCGCACGGGCCGATGGGGCACGGCTGGACGTATTCGGGCCATCCGGTGTGCGCGGCCGCCGCGCTGGCGAACCTCGCGATTCTCGAGCGCGAGAATCTCGTCGGCAACGCCGCCGAAGTGGGGGCGTATTTCGGCGCGAAGCTGCGTGACGCGTTCGGTGCGCATCCGCTCGTCGGCGAAGTGCGCAGCGTCGGGATGCTGGCCGCGCTCGAATTCATGGCCGACCGCGACGCGCGCACGCCGTTCGATCCGGCGCTGAAGATCGGCGCGCAGGTGTCGGCCGCCGCGCTGCGGCGCGGCGTGATCGCACGCGCGATGCCGCATGGCGACATTCTCGGGTTCGCGCCGCCGCTCGTGATGACGCGCGCGGAAGCCGACGAGATCGTCGGTATCGTGAAGGAAGCCGTGGACGAAGTGGCGGAGCGCAATCTGGCCGCCGTGTCGTGAGTTCGTTGCGGCCCTGGCCCTGATACGCGCCGCTGCTGCGCGCGAGACGACGCCGTCGCACGGGAGTGCGACGGCGTCGTTGCTTTTGGGTTCAGCCGGAGCGGGCTGCCGCTGTCCGCGCGTGTTCGCCAACCGACCCCATCACACGATTCGCATGCTGTCCGAAATTTTCCTTAAGCAAACGTGTGCGCGGCCGTAAACAACGAATAACAACAATCTGACATTGCTCCGAGGGCCAAAATGAGAGAGATGAAAGTATCCAGCCGCCTGATGCTGGGTTTCGGGCTGCTGACGATCCTGCTGGTGACCGTAGCCGCGACCGCGTTTTACGGCATGTGGCAACTGCATGGCCAGCTGGACACCATCGCGCGCGTGAACAACACCGAAGCGAAGCTCGCCAACCGGCTTCGCGCGACGATCCAGGATCGCGCGATCGCCGTCCGGAATCTGGCGCTGCTCACCGATCAGCAGGAGATGGCGCAGGAAGCCGAGCGCATCAAGAAGCAGGACGACATCTACGCGGATGCGTATCAGAAACTCGCGCGCATGTTCGCCAACGAACCGGCGACGACCGAGCGCGAGCGGACGCTGGTGGCCGCGCTCAAGCAGGACGAGGCGGCGGCCCAGCCGGCATTGCGCAAGGCGGCCCAGCTCGGCCTGAGCAACGACCCGGCGGCGGCCACCAAGGAGCTGATGGAGAACGCGAGGCCGCCGCAGCGTGTGTGGCTGGCGCGGGCGACGGAGCTCGCCAATTTCGAGGACGAGATGAACGAGCAGGCGAAGCAGGATGCGGCCGCGACGTACGCGAGCGTGCGTGCGCTGGTGGCTGCGATCGTCGGCGGTTCGCTGCTCGTCGCCGTCGCGACGACGATCGTCATCGCGCGCAGCATTCTGCGTCAGCTCGGCGGCGAGCCGTCGGTCGCGCAACACGCGGCGGCGCAGATCGCCGACGGCAACCTGATGATCGACCTGCCGGTCGCGCACGGCGATTCATCGAGCCTGATGTCGTCGCTCGATGCGATGCGCGCGCGGCTCACGACGATCGTGCAGGGCATCAAGGTGTCCGCGGAGTCGATCTCGCTCGCCGCCGCGGAGGTCGCGCAGGGCAACGTCGATCTGTCGCAGCGCACCGAGGAGCAGGCCGCCTCGCTGGAAGAAACGGCGGCGAGCATGGAGCAGCTCACGTCGACCGTCCGGCAAAACACCGAGAATGCGCGCCAGGGCAGCACGCTGGCGGCAGCGGCCTCGCAGACGGCCGCGTCCGGCGGCACCGTCGTGAAGCAGGTGGTCGGCACGATGGAAGACATCGCGTCCAGCTCGCAGAAGGTCGCCGAGATCATCTCCGTCATCGAAGGGATCGCGTTCCAGACCAATATCCTGGCGCTCAACGCGGCCGTCGAAGCGGCGCGCGCGGGCGAGCAGGGGCGCGGCTTCGCGGTGGTCGCCGGCGAGGTGCGCACGCTGGCGCAACGCAGTGCCGTCGCGGCCAAGGAGATCAAGGAGCTGATCGAGACGTCGGTGACGCACGTCGCCGCCGGCTCGGCGCTGGTGTCGAACGCCGGAACGACGATGGACGAGATCGTCCGCTCGGTCAGACGCGTGACCGACATCATGGGCGAGATCGCGTCCGCATCGAGCGAGCAAAGCACGGGGATCGAGCAGGTCAACGTCGCCGTCACGCAGATGGACGAGGTGACGCAGCAGAACGCCGCTCTGGTCGAGCAGGCGACGGCTGCGGCGCAGTCGATGGCCGATCAGGCGGACAGCCTGAAGGCGGCGGTGGCGATATTCAAGGTCGAGTCGAGGTCGCAGCCGGCGGCGGCTGCAGCGTCGGCGCCGGTCGCAGCGGCTGCGCGCACGCTGGCACGCGGCGCGAAGCGCCCTGTTCGCGAAACCGGCAAGGTCGGCAACGCACCGGCGCGAGTCGGAGGCGCGGATTGGGCGACGTTCTGAGTCGATCTGCAGCGCTGCGCATGAGGCGGGTGGCGCGCCTTCGGTGAGTCGTCGGTCATGAGGCCGTCGCGGCACGCCGTTCGTGAGGCCGTTGGCAGGTGCGGCGCCTACGGAGCCGCACGCGAAAGCGCCGACGCTTCGAAGCCTCGCCAAGCAACCGATGTTGACGGCCGCACATGCGCGATCGAAGCGGACGACCGCGCGATCATGCGCGCGCGGCGACGACATCGCCGATTCCGCCACAGCTGAAACGCAGATCGCCCGCCGTCCGGTGCCGGGCGGCGGGCGATTCGACGGTTACCGTTTATGGGAGGCGCTGCGTGCTCGGTCGCGCGTCAACGCGCTTGCCCCGGCACCGTGTCGCCGCGCAGCGAGCAGCCGCGCGTCTCGATCACCGCCGACAGCGCGACGAGCCCGACCGCGCACGCGGCCATCATGTAGTAGGCGGGGATCATCGTGTTGCCGGTCTTGCCGATCAGCCAGTCGTTGACGATCGGCGCGGTGCCGCCGAACAGCGACGTCGACACGTTGTACGCGATCGCCATGCCCGCATAGCGCACGTGGGTCGGAAACATCGCCGGGAACATCGCGGAAATGGTCGCGAGCTGCGGCACGTACAGCAGGCCGAGCACCGCGAAGCCGACGAATGCGCCGAGCACGCCGTGCGTCATCAGCGCGAACATCGGCACGGCCGCGACGAACAACCCGACGAGCGAGATCCACCACATCGTCTTGCGGCCGACGCGATCCGACAGCCAGCCGGCGAACGGCAGCAGCACCATCATCGCGAGCATGCCGAGCAGCGGAATCAACAGCGACAGGTTTTCGCTGACGCCGAGTTCCTTGTGCATGTAGGTCGGCATGTACGCGAGCAGCACGTAGTTGACGACGTTCAGCGCGACGACGAGCCCGCCGAGCAGCAGCAGCGGCCTCGCATACCGGACCAGCAGCCGGCCGAGCGGCAGCGCGGCGGCCGCGGCGCTCTGCTCGCGCCGCTGCGCCAGTTCTTCGAGCTCGCGGAACACCGGCGTTTCCTCGAGGCGCGAGCGCAGGTAGAAGCCGATCAGCCCGAGCGGCGCCGCGACGAGGAACGGCAGGCGCCAGCCCCAGGCGTGCATCGCGGTGTCGCCGAGCAGCAGCGCGAAGCCGAGCATCAGCAGCGCGCCGAGCGAAAACCCGGCGAGCGTCGCGAACTCGAGGAAGCTGCCGCACAGGCCGCGTCGCGCGTCGGGCGCGTATTCGGCGATGAAGGTCGCCGCGCCGCCGTATTCGCCGCCGGTCGAGAAGCCCTGCACCATGCGCAGCACGATCAGGGCGGCCGGCGCGAGCCAGCCGGCGCTCGCGTAGGTCGGCAGCACGCCGACCAGCAGCGTGGCGCCCGACATCGTCAGGACGGTCAGCGCGAGCACGCGCTTGCGGCCGAGGCGGTCGCCGAGCGGGCCCCAGAACAGGCCGCCGAGCGGACGGATCAGGAACGAGATCGCGAACGTGCCGAGCGCGAACAGCGTCGCGCTGGCCGTGCTGCCTGGAAACAGCGCGGCCGAAATATAGGCGAGCCCGTACGCGTAAATGCCGTAGTCGAACCATTCGGTCGCATTGCCGAGGGCCGCGGCCGCGATCGCGACGCGCGGCAGACAGTGCGGCTCGTCGCCGCGGGAAGCCGCGTCGTCCGCAACGGAAGCGGCCGCGGAAACGGAAGTCATCGATGGCACGTATCGCATGAGGGATCCTCGCTATCAGCATGCGCCCGGACGGGCGCCGACGAGGATCAAAGTAATCCCGCCAATTAGCGACGCCGGATGTCATAGGACGATGTGAGGATCGGGGTTTTCCCCGGGGGGAGCTGGGGTGGGGTGGTGATGCGAGGTGATGCGAGGCCCCCCGCGGCGCAGAGCGGGACCGCATGGCAAGGCATGGCCCGAAGCGGCACAACAATGCACAGCACGGCACGACATACCACGCGTCGCGCGCGCTTGCTGCGGCCCCCGTTTGCCGCATCCGCTTCACCCGCGACCCGGGCGACATGGCGGCCGATTCCAGCGACGCACCACGCGAGCGCGCCAGCCGACGACAACGACGCCAAACCGGGTGCGCCACGCCGCGCCCAGCCCTACCCCGCACGCGATGGCCGCAAACGCCCGCCCGCGGCGCCCGCGCCCCGCCTACCGCACGTGCGGCAGCAACGCGCGCAGCCAGTACGTGACGGCCACGGCGCCGCCGTCCGACGTACCGAGCGCGCGCGTGCCGAGATAGCTCGCCCGTCCCGCGCGCGGCGGCATGTCGGCCGTTTGCCGCGCGCCGTGTTCGGCGGCCTGCACGGCGGCCGCCCATGCGCTCGCGACGTCGTGGTCGTGATCGAGCGCGCGGCCGAACGCGTCGGCGGCCGGCACCAACGCGTCGAGCATCGTGCGGTCGCCCGCGCGCGCGCCGCCGAGTTCGCTGATCGCGTCGGCTGCGCCGCGCAGCGCAGCCGCCCAGTCGCGCGCGGACGGCGCGATGGGGTCCGACGCGTCGGCAAGGCGCCGCGATGCGCGCAACAACGCGCTCGCATAGAACGGTCCCGAACTGCCGGCGATCGCGCGCCGCAACGCGGCGCCCAACGCCGCAAGCGTAGCGGCCGGCGCGCCGTAGGCGGTGTCCGGCAGCGCGAGGATCGCCTGCGCGGCGCGATGCATGCTCGCGCCGAGATCGCCGTCGCCGGCCGCGGTATCGAGCTCCGTCAGCGTCGCTTCGTGGTCGAGCAGTGCTTGCGCGACCGCGCGCAGCGCCGGCTGCAAACGCGCAGCCCATGCGCTCGCGGCCGCATCGACCGGCTGGGGCGGCGGCTCGTGCGCGACCGGCGCGTCGATCCGTACATGCGGGTTCACTGCGCCGCCGCCGGGCCATGCGCGCGCCTGCGTCGGTGCGTCGAGCAGCACGGCGCGTTCGTCGTTCAGCCGCAGCAGCGAGATCGAGCAGCCCGGCATGTTCAGCGCCGACAGGAACGTGCCGGCCCAGGCGCGTGCGACCGTGATGCCGCGCCGGATCAGGTTGTCGTACGCGGCGCGCAGCACGATGGCGAGCTCCATGTCGGGCGTCGCGCCGAGGCCGTTGACCAGCAGCGCGACGCGTTCGCCGCGATCGAGCACGAGGTCGGCGACGATGCGCGACAGCAGCGTCTCGACCAGCGCGTCGGCCGGCAGCGGCGCGGTGCGTTCGACGCCTTTTTCGCCGTGGATGCCGAGGCCCAGCTCGATCTCGTGATCGGCGAGGCTGAACCCGGACTTGTCCGCGCCGGGGATCGTGCAGCCATCCAGCGCGACGCCCATCGTGCCGAGCTCGGCGGCCGCCTCGCGCGCGACGGCCGCGACGCGCGCGAGCGGCAGCCCGCGTGCGGCGGCGGCGCCGGCCAGCTTGTGAATCAGCACGGTGCCGGCGATGCCGCGCCGCTGGCCGCGCTCGACGACACCGCGCAGCGACACGTCGTCGGCGACGATCACCATCTCGACCGGGATGCCTTCCGCGCGGGCGAGTTCGGCGGCCAGCCCGAAATTGAGGCGGTCGCCGGTGTAGTTCTTCACCACCAGCAGCGCGCCGTTCGGCCCGGCGCTCGCGCGGATCGCGGCGAGCACGGCGTCGGTCGACGGCGACGTGAACACCTCGCCGCACACGGCCGCGCTCAGCATGCCTTCGCCGACGTAACCGCCGTGCGCGGGCTCGTGGCCGCTGCCGCCGCCGGACAGCACGGCGACCGGCCGGCGCGACGGCTCGGGCAGCGGCTGGCGCACGAGCACGTGCTCGTCGCCGAGGATCGCGACATGCGGCGACTGCCGCGCGATGCCTTCGAGCATTTCGCTAACGACATCGGACGGGAGGTTCACGAGCTTCTTCATGGCGAGGGTTCCTGACGGTGGTGCGCAGGGCGGCCGAACCGGGCGGTCTGCGGGCGGTTGATCGTACGCGGTGGGCGGCGGCAATGAAGCGCCGCCCGCCGCGTGACGTAGCATCCGAGCATTCGTAGCACGAATGTAACGAAAATGGCGTCGCTCAGGGGGCCTCGACGCATCGGTCGCATGCGCAGGCCGACGCCCGCATGGCGGCTCGCGCCGAGCGAGCGTGTCGTCGTCGGCACGATTTGTCAGCACGCTTTCAGCAGCCATTCGCGAAACGCGGCCAGCGACGGCAGCGTTTCGTTTTCCGGCGGATACACGAGATAGTAGCTGCGCCGGCTCGTGATCGCGTCGCCGATCGGCACGAGCTCGTGGCGGGTCAGTTCGTCTTCGACGAGCACCTTCGGCACCAGGCCGATGCCGATGCCGGCCCGCACGGCCTGGATCAGGTGCGACGTCAGCTCGAAGCTCGGCCCGACCCGCATGTCGCGATGATCGAGGCCGAAATGCGCGAACCACTCGGCCCACGCGTGCTGATTGCTGGTCACGCCCAGCAGCGTCTGGCCGGCCGCCCAGGCGGGCGCCCGCGCCTTGGCGTTGCGCTGCCCGGCAGCGGCCGGGCTGGCGATCGCGATCAGGAATTCGTTGGACAGCCGGTGCGCGTGCAGGCCCGGCCAGTCGCCGGTGCCGACCGTGATGGCCGCATCGACGTCGTCGGTGTGAAAGTCGATCGCGCCGATCCGCGAATGCAGATGCACCGTCACGCCCGGATGCGCGGCGTAGAAGCCGTGCAGATGCGGCAGCAACCATTTCGAACCGAAGGTCGGCAACGTCGCGAGCCGCAGCGTGCCGGCGCCGGCCTGATGCGACATCGCCTGCAGCGTCGCGCCGCGGATGCGCCCGAGCGCGCCGCTCACTTCGGCGAAGTAGCGCCGCCCGACCTCGGTCAGCTTCACGGAGCGGCCCTCGCGCCGGAACAGCGCGACGCCGAGTTGAGCCTCGAGCGTCTGCACCTGCCGGCTGATCGCGCTCTGGCTCAGCGACAGCTCGTCGGCGGCACGCGTGTAGCTCTCGTGCCGTGCGGCGGCTTCGAACACCAGCAAGAGCGACATCGACGGGGTCAGGCGGCGATAATTCATGAGTTTTATGCAAGCGTTGATGGGGCAGAATTCGTTTGTTCGTCGGACCGTTCCGCAAGATACTGGATTTCCCGCGCGCGTGGAAACTTGCTCAAAACTCATGGTTTTAATCGAGGCCGCGCAACGGCTCCCATCACTTTGCGCTGCCATTCCATGCCGATCGCTTCGTTGTCCCGTCCCGTCAGCCCGCTCGAGGCCCGTTACCGCGACTTCCTCGCCGCGCTGCAGGCTGGCGGTTTCGCCGGCGAAATCCGCGCCGACCACGCGAACCGCACCGTGCAGGCCACCGACAACTCGATCTATCAGCGCCTGCCGCAAGCGGTCATTAGCCCCGCGCATGCGGACGACGTGCGGCTGCTCGCGCGCGTGCTCGCGCAGCCCGAGCATCGCGGCGTCGCGGTGGCGGCGCGCGGCGGCGGCACCGGCACCAACGGGCAGTCGCTGACCGACGGCGTGATCGTCGACCTGTCGCGCAACCTGAACCGGATTCTCGAAATCAACGCCGACGAGCGCTGGGTGCGCGTGCAGGCCGGCGTCGTCAAGGATCAGCTCAATGCCGCGCTGAAGCCGCACGGGCTGTTTTTCGCGCCGGAGCTGTCGACGTCGAATCGCGCGACGATCGGCGGGATGATCAACACCGACGCAAGCGGGCAGGGCAGCTGCACCTACGGCAAGACGCGCGACCACGTGCTCGCGCTCGACTTCGTGCTGCTCGGCGGCGAGCAACTATGCAGCGACGCCGTCGACGAAGCCGAACTCGAACGCCGCTGCGCGCGGCAGGACCGCGTCGGCGACGTGTATCGCACCGCGCGCCGCATCCGCGACGAACAGGCGGCGCTGATCGATGCGAAATTCCCCAAGCTCAATCGCTGCCTGACCGGCTACGACCTCGCGCACCTGCGCGAAGCCGACGGCCGCTTCAATCTCAACAGCGTGCTGTGCGGCGCCGAAGGCTCGCTCGGCTTCGTCGTCGAAGCGAAGCTGAACGTGCTGCCGATCCCGAAGTACTCGGTGCTGGTCAACGTGCGCTATGGCGGCTTCATGGACGCGCTGCGCGATGCGCGAGCGCTGCTCGCCCATCGGCCGCTGTCGATCGAAACGGTCGACTCGAAGGTGCTGATGCTCGCGATGAAGGATTTCGTCTGGAGCAGCGTGGCCGAGTATTTCCCGCAGGACGACGGGCGTCCGACGCTCGGCATCAACCTGATCGAATTCAGCGGCGACGACGCCCATGACGTCGATGCGCGCGTGCATGCGTTCGTCGAGCATTTGCGCACCGATACGAGCGTCGAGCGCTTCGGCCATACGCTCGCGAGCGGCGCTGACGCGGTCAAGCGCGTGTACGCGATGCGCAAGCGCGCGGTCGGGCTGCTCGGCAACGTGCAGGGCGAGGCGCGCCCGCAGCCGTTCGTCGAGGACACCGCGGTGCCGCCCGAGAACCTCGCCGAATACATCGCCGAATTCCGCGCGCTGCTCGATGCTCACGGGCTGCAATACGGGATGTTCGGCCACGTCGACGCCGGCGTGCTGCACGTGCGCCCCGCGCTCGACATGAAGGACCCGAAGCAGGCGGCGCTGGTGCGGCCGGTGTCGGACGCGGTGGCCGCGCTCACGCAGCGGCATGGTGGCCTTTTATGGGGCGAGCACGGCAAGGGCGTGCGGTCGGAATACGCGCCGGCGTTCTTCGGCGAGCTGTATCCGTCGCTGCAGCAGCTGAAGGCCGCGTTCGATCCGCACAACCAGCTGAATCCCGGCAAGATCGCGACGCCGCCGCTGCGCACGCTGCGGCTGCTGAAGATCGACGAGGTGCCGACGCGCGGCGACCACGACCGGCAGATCGACGAGCGCGTGTGGCGCAGCTACGGCACCGCGATGCACTGCAACGGCAACGGTGCGTGCTACAACTTCGACCCGGACGACGCGATGTGTCCGTCGTGGAAGGCGACGCGCGAGCGCGTGCAGTCGCCGAAGGGGCGCGCCTCGCTGATGCGCGAATGGTTGCGCCTGCAAGGACAGGCGGGCGTCGACGTCGTCGCGGCGGCGCGTGTGCGGCAGCCGTGGGCGACGGGCATCGTCACGCGCTGGCGCAACAGCCGCGCCGCGCGCAACGGCGCAGCGGACTTCTCGCACGAGGTGTACGACGCGATGGCCGGCTGCCTCGCGTGCAAGTCGTGTGCGGGGCAGTGCCCGGTCAAGGTCAACGTGCCCGAGTTCCGCTCGCGCTTTCTGGAGCTGTATCACCAGCGCTATCAGCGGCCGCTGCGCGACTATCTGATCGGCTCGCTCGAATTCACGATGCCGTGGCTCGCACGCGTGCCCGCGCTGTACAACCGGATGATGGCGGCCGGGTGGGTGCGCACGCTGCTCGAGCGTCAGGTCGGCATGGTCGACAGCCCGCTGCTGAGCCGCTTCGATCTCGCGGCCGCGCTGCGGCAATGGCGCGTGCGGCCGGCCGATCCGCACGCGCTCGCCGCGCTGACCGACGCGCAGCGCGCGCGCAGTGTGGTCATCGTGCAGGACACGTTCACGCGTTACTTCGACACCGAGCAGTTGGCGACGCTGATCGAACTGGCCGCGCGCATCGGTTTCCAGGTATGGCTCGCGCCGCTCGCGCCGAACGGCAAGGCGCTGCACGTGCAGGGCTTTCTGCGCGCGTTCGAGCGGGCGGCGATCCGCAACGCGACGCAGCTCGCCGCGCTTGCACGCTCGGGCGTCGCGCTGGTCGGCCTCGATCCGGCGATGACGCTCACGTATCGGCAGGAATACCTGAAGGTGACCGGGCTCGTCGACGTGCCGCAGGTCGCGCTGCCGCAGGAGTGGCTGCTCGATGCGTTGCCGGAAGCCCGCGCGGGCCGCGCGTCGGGCGCCGCGTTTCGGCTGCTGCCGCACTGCACCGAGCGGACCAACGCACCGGACAGCGGCAGGCAATGGGCGCAGCTATTCGCGCGGCGCGGTATGCGCCTGACGGTCGAGGCGGCCGGCTGCTGCGGGATGTCGGGCACCTATGGGCACGAGGCGCGCAATCTCGCGACGTCGAAGGCGATCTATGCGCAATCGTGGGCGGCGCACGTAGATGGTTCCGCGGAACGAGGCGAGGCGCTGGCGACCGGGTACTCGTGCCGCAGCCAGGTGAAGCGCATGTCGTCGAAGCAACTGCGGCATCCGTTGCAGGCGTTGCTCGATCAGGTGCGAGCGGCAGACTGACGGGCGGACGGCGTCGCAGGCGCCGCCGACTGACGGGTTCGATCGGCCGCTCCATGGGCGCGGACGAGGACGCCGCTACCGGTGAATTCGATGCATCAGGAGCCGACCTTGACGGTCCTCCGCGCGCGCGGTTTGTCGCCGGCGGGAAACACCCCGCCGCCGCGCGGCCGCTTCGGCTCGATCGCCGTCTTGCCGATCACGTGCCGGAAATCGATCTCGTGCGCCGCGAGCGCGCCGATGAGGGTCGCGATGACCGCGAGGTGCGAAGGGACGGTGCCCTTGCTCGAATAGTTCGTGATGGAGCTTTCGTTCATCCGGATCAGCCGCGCGAATTCGCGCGCCGTCAGCTGCGCCTTCTTCAACTCCTGCTGAAATTCCGCATACGCCATTGCACACATGTCACTTCATCTCCGCAAAGCCTGAACCGGCCCGCGCGGCACCGGCGCGACGGGTGGCGTTCCCGTCGCGCCGGCATCGCGGGGAATTACATCTTCACCTGATCGAGGAAGGTCTTCTTGCCGGCCTTGTAGCCGTAGATCGAGATGATCCCGTGCGTCAGGTCGCCCTTCGCGTCGAACGTCGTCGTGCCGATCACGCCTTCATACTTCGTCGACGGCATCGCGGCGACGATCTTGGCCGGATCGGTCGAGTTCGCGCGCTTCATCGCGTCGACGGCGATATACACCGCGTCGTATGCGAACGGCGCATCGAACTTGATGCCCTGGTTGAAGCGCTTCTCGTACTTCGCGACGAACGCCGCGCCGCCCGGCATCTTCTCGAGCGCCGCGCCGGCCTGCGAGCACAGCACGTTGTCGGCCGCCGGGCCGGCCAGCTGCGCCAGCGAGTCGGTGCACACGCCGTCGCCGGACAGGATCTTCGCGCGCAGGCCGAGCTGCTTCGCCTGCTTCGCGAGCGGGCCGCCGGTGGCATCCATGCCGCCGTACATGATCGCGTCCGGGTTCTCGCCCTTCACCTTCGTCAGGATCGCGCGGAAGTCGACGGCCTTGTCGTTGGTCGCGTCGTGCGACAGCACCTTCAGGCCGAGCGCCTTGGCCTTCTTCTCGAATTCGTTCGCGAGGCCCTGGCCGTACGCGGTCGAATCGTCGATCACCGCGACGCTCTTCACGCCCTTCGACTGCGCGTAGCTCGCGAGCGCGGGGCCTTGCTGCGCGTCGGTCGCGACCACGCGATAGGTGGTCTTGAAGCCCTGTTGCGTGTAGGTCGGGTTGGTGGCCGACGGCGAGATCTGCACGATGCCCGCATCGCTGTAGATCTTCGACGCCGGGATCGACGTGCCCGAGTTCAGGTGGCCGATGACGGCGACGACCTTGTCGTCGACCAGCTTCTGCGCAACCTGCGTCGCCTGACGCGGGTCGGCCGCGTCATCCTGCGCGTCGAGCTGCAGCGTGATCTTCTTGCCGCCGATCGTCAGGCCCTTCGCATTGATCTCTTCGACGGCGAGACGCGCGCCGTTCTCGTTGTCCTTGCCCAGGTGCGAAATGCCGCCCGTTGTCGGTTCGACGCTGCCGATCTTCACGACCTGGTCGGCCATCGCGCTCGAGGCGGCCGCGAATGCGGCGGCTGCCAGTGCGACGGTGACCAGGGGTTTGCAGCGCATGCCGACGGTGCTTCGTTCCATCTGCCATCTCCGTTGATTGATAGTGCTGTTGCCGCCCGTTCGATCGCGCACGCCCTTGTGAGGCGGCCGGCGAGCCGGGCGAGTCTCCGCGACCCGCGATGGGTTCGGCTTGCCTGTCGCCGATCGTCGAGTACGCCGTGGTGCCACCGCGGCGCATGCGACTTCATCGGACGACACACAATTCGTCTGAATATATCTGAACGCGCTTGCGCCCGTCTCGGCGAATTGTCCGAGCTTGCGCAAATGTGATGCGGCCGCACGGCCGTCGCGCGATCGGCGCGTGCGCGTGTCGCGCCGTCAATGGCCCTGATTATTCGACGGGCCGGATTCCGAAGCCATGGACAGTGCGATGCAATCAGTCAGCAACTGTTCGGTCGATTCGTCTGCACACTTCGATTCATCGGCGCGGCAACGCCTCCTCCGATTCGATGCAACTAACGGTCGAGCCCGCTGGCGCCGGCGAATCGACGCGCGCTTCGCTTGCTTGCCGAGTCGCTCGTCGGTTTTGCAGCAATCGTAGCCGGCTCCGGAGCGTGCGGTGATCCGCTCACTCGACGCGGCCTCCGCGTGCGACGTCGCCGCGCGGCTACGCGCGTCCGCGCAATGCGACGACGACGACACCCACGATCGCCAGCAGGCCGCCGCCCACGGTGCCGATGCCGGGCCGTTCGCCGGTGAGCATCATCGACATCGCCGTCGCGACCGCCGGCGTCAGATACAGGAAGCTGGACGCGCGCGCCGCGCCGAAATGGCCGAGTGCGAACGACCACGCCGCATAGCCGAGCGCCGCCGGGAAGATGCCGAGCACGAGGACGGCCGACACCGTCTCGTGCGACGCACCGTCGCCGAGCGCCGCCAGCGCGCCGGGCAACCATGGCGCAAGCAGTACCGCGCCGGCCAGCAGCGTGTACGCGGTGCATGGCAGCGCGCCGTACACGGGGATCAGCCGCCGCTGCAACACGAAATAGCTGGCCGAACACAGCGCCGCGCCGAGGATCAGCGTGCTGCCGGAGCCGAGCACGAGGCCGCCTGGCTGACCATGCGCGATCACCGCGATGCCGGCGAGGCTGACCAGCGAGCCGAGCCAGCCCCAGCGATTGAAGCGTTCATGCAGAAACACCGCGGCAAGCAGTGCCGTGAAGATCGGCAGCGTGTTGACGATGAAGCTGGCCGCGCCGGCCGAGACGGTTTGCTCGCCGGTGTTGAGCAGCGCGTTGTAGAGCGCGATGCCGAGCAGGCCGCATGCGAGAAAGCGCAATGCGTCGCCGCGGCTCGGCTTCGGCGGCCGCCGCCACGCGAGCCATGCGAGCGCGAGCACGGCCGCGGTGGCGAAGCGCGCGGCGGCGAGCTGCAGCGGCGTCAGCCCGTGCAGGCCGATGCGGATGAACGGGAACGCGCTGGCCCACGAGACGATCGTGAACGCCACCGCGCCGGCCGCGACGAGCCGCTGTCGCGCGTCGCGTGCCGAAGAGGGGGGAGAGGAGGAGAGCGTGTTCATGCGGCCATGGTGCAGCGTCGCGAGATGTTAAGCTAGCGCACAGATCGACATCCGGATATGAATATGGCTCACAGCTCGGCGCGCCGCCGTGGCGACCGTCCGGCGCACTCGCAGCCGGGTGCGCTGCCGCAGCCGGGCTCGCGACCGCCGCTCGCGAGCCTCGAGACCGTCTGCACGGTCGCGCGTCACGGCTCGTTTCTGGCGGCGGCCGAGGTGTCCGGCGTCACGCACGGCGCGATCAGCCGCCGCGTGGCTGCGGTCGAGAACTGGCTCGGCATGACGTTGTTCGAACGTCATGCGCGCGGCGTGCGCATGACGCCGGACGGCCAGCGCTTCGTCGGCCGGATCGAGCAGGCGTTCGCGATCATCGACGGCGCGGCCGATCAGTGGCGCTTGCCGCGCGCGCCGCGGCTCGTCAGGATGAGCGTGGTGCCCGCCTTCGCGCAGCTCTGGCTGTTCGAGCGGCAGCAGGCGCTCGAGAGCGAGGCGCCGGCGTTGCGCATCGAGCTCGGCATCGAGCTGCGCAACGTCGACATCGCAGCGGGCGAAGCGGATCTGTCGATTCGCTACGGGCGCGGCAACTGGCGTCATCTGGAAACGCGCGAGTTCATGCCGGAGAAGCTGCATCCGGTCGCGCACCCGCGGCTCGCCGCGCAGCTCGCCACGCTGCGCCGCCGCGGCGGCGACGCGGCGCTGCTCGAGATGCCGCTGCTGCACGATTCGGACGTCACCGGCTGGCGCACGTGGTTCGCCGCGCTCGGCATCGCGTTCAAGCCGCGCGCGCAGGACCGCCGCTTCGAGGATTACAACCTCGTGCTGGCGGCGGCCGAAGCGGGGCTCGGCGTGGCGCTGGCGCGCACGCCGCTTGCTAGCGCGTATCTCGAGCGCAGCGCGCTCGTGCGCGTGAGCAGGCACGAGGTCGAGTCGCCGCTCAGCTATCACTTCGTGCATGCAAAGGGCGAGGCGCGCCCCGAAGTGCTGGCGCTGATGGAGCGGATGCGCGCGGCGCTCGGATAGGCCAGCCGCGCGTGCGTCGGCGTCGTTGCCGCTCGACCGCGGCCGGCCGATCGCCGACAATGCGACCGCGGAAAAAGCGCGAGATTCGACAGATGGACGAAAATACGGAAATCGAGCGGTTCGAGCCGCTCGAATGTAAAGGGAACGAGTAATGAATAGACCAGACAAGTCGTCGAAGGCGCGTGCTGCGCTGGACCAGCTGTTTTCGGGCTTGGCGCCCGCGGACGCGCGCCCGAGCGCGTCGCGCCCGGGCAACCCGTTCGAAGCAGCCGACGACGCCACCGGCGCGGACGGCCGCGTCGAAGTCACGCTGTCGACGCGCATCCAGCTGCGCGGCTATCCGGGCGCGGATGCGTTCATGCAGCGCATGGCGCAAGCGTGGGGGCTCACGTGGGGCGCGTACGACGCGGTGCGCGCAACGGCGACGCTGCCGGTCGGCTGGCGCGCGCGCCGGCTGCCCGAAGTCACGCAGATCGTCGACGAACGCGACGTGCTGCGTGCGGAAAGCAGCCTGCAGGGCGGCGAGATGTCTTACCTGAAAGTGCATCCACGCTACTACATCGATGCGCGCAAGGGCGTGGGCTGGCGCAAGGCGTCGAAGGCCTCCGACGATCCGGATCTCGACGGCCCCGACTGGAACTGCTACGTGATGGACCGGGAAAAGTCCGTCGAACTGCACGAGTTGACGACGTCGTCGTCTAAGGCCGATCTCGACAACGCACGTGCGACGTTGTTGAAATGGCTCGACTCGCACTATCCGCGCCATCGCGATCCGTTCGCGTACTGGACCGATTGCGATCGTCCTCTGTAGTCCGCGCACGCGCATGTACACGCACGGCGGCGGCGCGGATCGCGCGGCAAGCCGTCATACATGGCAGGCGACCCACGTGAACCGGCTCCGACCCGTCCCGATCCTGTACGCGGCATGCGCGGCGGCGCTTGCTTCGACCGTGATCGAACTGCTGCTCTGGTCGCTTGTCGGCGATGATGCCCTGCGCAACCTGCTGCGCGACGCGCGGCTGACGGCGGCGATCGCGTTGGGGCGCACGGCGCTTCGATCGTCCGCGGGTTTCGATCCGACTATCATGGGCGTGGCGACGCTGGTACACGCCGCGCTGTCGCTCGCGTACGCAGCCATGCTCGCGGCGCTGGTGCGCAATCTGTCGCGCGGCGCCGCACTGTGCGCAGGCACCGTGTTCGGGCTCGTTCTCTACGGCGTCAACCTGTACGCGTTTACCGCGGTGTTTCCGTGGTTCGCGCAGGTGCGCGGCGCGATCACGCTGGTTGCGCATCTGGTGTTCGGCGCGAGCGCCGCGGGCGTTTATTGCGCGTTGCGTCGTCGATAGCACGGCGCACGGTGGCGTGCTGCGGCGACGCGGCACCCACCGCGCCGCCGCCTGCGCATTACTGCGTCTCGCGTTGCGCGTCCGCCGTCTCGCCGAGAAAACCGCCACTCTGATGCGCCCACAGCGCCGCATAGATGCCGCCGCGCTGCAGCAGCTCGGCGTGCGTGCCGACCTCGACGATGCGCCCCGCATCGAGCACGATCAGCCGATCCATCGCCGCGATCGTCGACAGCCGGTGCGCGATCGCGATCACCGTCTTGCCGCTCATCAGGCTGTCGAGGCTGCGCTGGATCGCGACCTCGACTTCCGAGTCGAGCGCGCTGGTCGCTTCGTCGAGCACGAGGATCGGCGCGTCCTTGAGCATCACGCGCGCGATCGCGACGCGCTGCCGCTGGCCGCCGGACAACTTCACGCCGCGCTCGCCGACCTCGACGTCGTAGCCGCTGCGCCCGTGCCGGTCGCGCAGCTGCGCGATGAAGTCGGCCGCCTCCGCACGCACGGCCGCTTCGCGCATCTCGCGCTCGGTCGCGTCGGGCCGCCCATACAGAATGTTCTCGCGCATCGTCCGATGCAGCAGCGACGTATCCTGCGTCACCATCCCGATCGCCGCGCGCAGGCTGTCCTGCGTCACGTGCGCGATGTCCTGCCCGTCGATCCGGATCGAGCCGCCGTCGACGTCGTAGAAGCGCAGCAGCAGGTTCACCAGCGTCGACTTGCCGGCCCCCGAACGACCGATCAGACCGATCCGCTCGCCCGGCCGGATCGTCAGGTTCAGCCCGTCGAACACCGGCGTGTCGTGTTCTTCGTGGGCGAAGCGCACGTTGTCGAACACGATTTCGCCGCGCGGCACGGTGAGCGCCGTCGCGTCCGGCGCGTCGCGCACGCTGCGCACCTTCGTCAGCGTGTTGATGCCGTCCTGGATCGTGCCGACGTTCTCGAACAGCTCGGTCATCTCCCACATGATCCAGTGCGAATAGCTCGACAGGCGCAGCGCCATCGCGACCACGGCCGCGACCACGCCCGCGCTCGCCTCGCCGTGCAGCCACAGATACAGCGCGAGGCCGGTCGAGCCGACCAGCAGCAGCGTCGACAACAGATGGTTGACGATCTCGAACGCGCTGACGAGACGCATCTGCGCGTCGCCCGTCGCCTTGAACGCCTCCATCGCGTGCCGCGCGTGATCGGCTTCGCGGCGCGTGTGCGAGAACAGCTTCACGGTCGTGATGTTCGAATAGGCGTCGGTGATGCGGCCCGTCATCAGCGCGCGCGCGTCGGCCTGCTCGCTGCCGACGCGCCCGAGCCGCGGCACGAAGAACGCGCAGGCGGCGCCGTAGCCGAGCGCCCACAGCGCGAGCGGGATCATCAGCCGCCAGTCGAAGCTGGCCGCGAGCGCGAGGATGCCGATCAGGTAAGCCGCGACCCCGATCACGACGTCGACCGACATGAACAGCGCATCGCGCACCGCGAGCGCGGTCTGCATGATCTTGGTCGTCACGCGGCCGGCGAACTCGTTCGCATAGAACGACAGGCTCTGGTCGAGCATCAGCCGGTGAAACAGCCAGCGCAGCCGCATCGGGAAGTTGATCGCCAGCACCTGGTGCTTGACGAGCGTATGCAGCGCAATCAGCAGCGCGCTGGCCGCGAGGATCGCCGCGAACCCGACGAGCGTGCCGAAGTGGCGGCCGCCGAAGTTGGCCGGCGTCGCCGACGACAGCCAGTCGACCACGCGCCCCATCATCGCGAACAACGCGGCCTCGTAGCCGGCGAGCGCGGCCGACGTGAGCGCGATCAGCAGAAGCCAGCCGCGCGCGCCTTTCGTGCACGCCCAGACGAACGAGAAGAATCCCTTCGGCGGCGTGACGGGATCGTCGAGCGGGAAGGTGGGCAGGCGTCGTTCAAACCACGAAAACATCGATCTTTTTCCTCCGGTGATTCGGCCACGCGATCCGACGTCGATCGAGCGTCATACGTTGCGACCGCGTCGTCCGGCAGCGAGTGTCGCACCGATTCGCCGACGCTGCAGGCCGGTCGTAAGGAAGCGAAGCGCCGCACCGCCGCCGCACCCGTAAAAAAGTGCTTGACTCTCTATCTATGAGTAGATAAAGTTCGATCCATGGAAACGAAACCGACCGTCCGCGAACAGATTCTCGATCATGCGATCACGCTGATTATGCTGCGTGGTTACAACGGCTTCAGCTATCGAGACCTGTCGGATCTGGTGGGCGTGAAGACGTCGAGCATCCACTACTACTTCCCGTCGAAGGACGACCTCGTGCTGGAAGCGGTAGCGGCCTACAGCGACGACGTGCTCGCGGCGATCCGGACGATCGATCCGGCACTGCCTGCCGACGTGAAGCTGAGCCTGTACACGAAGCTGTTCGGGCGCACGCTCGGCGACGGCGACCGGATCTGCCTCTGCGGCATGCTGGCGGCCGATATCGAATCGTTGCCGGACAACGTGCGGCAAGCGGTGCAGGCGTTCTTCAAGGCGAACGAAAAGTGGCTCGCCGAGCTGCTGACCCAGGGCGCGGCCGAAGGCACGCTGCAGTTCAGCGGCAAGCCGGAATCGGCGGCGCGCACGCTGTTCGCGGCGTTTCAGGGCAGCGTGCTGGCCAGCCGGCTGTTTCATACGCGGGCGCGCCTCGAAGATGTGGAGGCGGTGTGGAAGGTCCGGGCTTGAGCGCCGGGCATGTTTGCACCGCTTTTTGTTGTGGCTGGTTGTCTATCTTGTAGTAGATAGTTTTTGAAGCGGATGAATGAAACATCCGCACTTTTTGGGCTGGTTTATCTATCTATGAGTAGATAAACAAACGCGATGCCGACGGCGACACCGCCGGCGCGCGGCTCCGGTTTGCAAGTTGGTTCACTCACTCATCGTTGAAAAGGAGTCTGTCATGTCGATCGAAAAAGTTCTCTACCGCGCTCATGCAAAAGCCACCGGCGGCCGCGACGGCCGTGCGACCGTGCCGGAAAGCGGCCTCGACCTGAAGCTGACCACGCCGCGCGAGCTCGGCGGTGCGGGCGGCGCGGGCGCGAACCCCGAGCAGCTGTTCGCGGCCGGCTACAGCGCGTGCTTCATCGGCGCGATGAAGTTCGTCGCGGCGCGCGACAAGATCGCGATCCCCGCGGATGCCGCGATCGAGGGCAGCGTCGGGATCGGCGCGATCCCGAACGGCTTCGGCATCGAGGTCGAACTGAAGATCTCGCTGCCGGGCCTCGACCGCGAAACCGCACAAACGTTGATCGATCGCGCGCACATCGTCTGCCCGTACTCGAACGCGACGCGCGGCAACATCGACGTCACGCTGACGCTCGTCTGATCGCGCCCGATTCCGCTACCACGCAGTCCACCGTCCATCCGTTGCATACCGATTGAGCCAGGGAGTTTCATCATGAAGATCGTCAAGCCGCTGTTGATCGCCGCCGTCGTCGCAGCCACGTGGTCCGGCGCATCGGCCGCCACCGCGGCATCCGCGCAAGCCGTTCGCCCCGACACCGCGACGAGCGCGTTCCTCGCCGAGCTGAACGGCCAGAAGGGGCCGGGCCTCGAGACACTGAGCCCCGAGAAGGCGCGTCAGGTGCTGGTCGATGCGCAGAGCGGCGTGAAGGTCGATCTGTCCGGCATCGACGTGTCGAATCGCACGATCGAGCAGGACGGGCTGTCGGTGCCGATCACGATCGTGCGGCCGCAACAGGTGAGCGGCACGCCGCCGGTGTTCATGTTCTTCCACGGGGGCGGCTGGATTCTCGGCGACTTCCCGACCCACGAGCGCCTCGTGCGCGATCTCGTCGTGCAATCGGGCGCCGTCGCGGTGTTCGTCAACTACACGCCGTCGCCGGAAGCGCATTACCCGGTCGCGATCAACCAGGCGTATGCGGCGACGAAATGGGTCGCGGCGCACGGTGCGGAGATCGGCGTCGACGGCAGCCGTCTCGCGGTGGTCGGCAACAGCGTCGGCGGGAACATGGCGGCGGTCGTCGCGCTGATGGCGAAGGACAAGGGCGGCCCGGCGATCCGTTTCCAGGGGCTGTTGTGGCCGGTCACGGATCACGACTTCAACACCGGCTCGTACGGCGCATACGCGCAGGGACACTTCCTGACGCGGCCGTTGATGAAGTGGTTCTGGAACGCCTACACGAAGAACGAAGCGCAACGCGACGAGATCTACGCGTCGCCGCTGCGCGCGAGCGTCGCGCAGCTGAAGGGCTTGCCGCCGGCGCTGATCCAGGTCGCGCAGTTCGACGTGCTGCGTGACGAAGGCGAAGCGTACGGCCGCAAGCTCGACGCAGCGGGCGTCGACGCCACGACCACGCGTTACGACGGCACGATCCACGATTTCGGCCTGCTCAACGCGCTCGCCAACGACGCGCCGACGAAGGCCGCGATGAAGGCGATGGGCAACGAAATCGCGGCGCGGCTGAAGTAACGCGGCGAGCGGCATTCGCGCCGGCGTGAACACGCCTAAGCCGATCGGCGCAGCGGCGGGCTTCGGCCCGCCGCTTTTTTGCGTGGGCGGGACGCGTGCGGCGAGGCGCGGCATCGCGAAGCGGACCGAACCGGCAGCGTGACGGCCCCGCGCGCGGGCGCGGCGCATTCATTGTTGGTACGATCGCGCGTATCGTTCATGCCGGCGCCGGGTGCGGCCGGCCCATCGCGCGCGCGGCGGCACGCCGGCGCGGCCACGTTCGGGAGAAGTGTTTGATGCTGCAGGCGTTCGCGGTCTTGTTGACCTTCCAGTGCCTCGGGGAAGGCGTGTCCTATCTGTTCGGCATACCGGTGCCCGGCCCGGTGATCGGCATGCTGCTGCTGTTCGGCTTCGTGATGCTGCGCCCGCAGGTGGCCGACGCGATCGAGCCGACCGCGTTCGAACTGCTGCGCCATCTGTCGCTGCTGTTCGTGCCGGCCGGCGTCGGCATCATGGTGTCGGCTTCCCGCGTGCGCGGCGATGCGCTCGCGGTCGTCGTCGCGCTCGCGGTGAGCACGACGCTCGCGATCGCCGTCACGGCGCTCGTCACGCGCGCGTTGCTGCGGCGCCAGCGGCCCGCGTCCAGCACGGCGGGGGAGGCACGATGACGGCCTTCCCGAAACTCGGCGCGATCTGGGTCTATCTCGCCGCCACGCCGCTGCTCGGCCTCACCATCACGCTGATCGCCTACCTGATCGCGCAGGCCGTCTATGCGCGCTCGCGCTTCAACCCGCTCGCGAATCCGGTGCTGATCGCCGTCGCGCTGATCGTCGGGCTGCTGACCGTCACGCATACGCCGTATCCGACGTATTTCGAGGGCGCGCAGTTCGTCCATTTCCTGCTCGGCCCGGCGACCGTCGCGCTCGCGCTGCCGCTGTATCGCCAGTGGTCGAAGCTGCGGCGCGCCGCGCTGCCGCTGCTCGTCGGGCTGCTGGCCGGCTCGTTGACCGCGATCGTTTCCGCGGTGGGCGTTGCGGCGTTGTTCGGCGCGTCGCATCAGACGATTGCGTCGCTCGCGCCGAAATCCGCGACCACGCCGATCGCGATGGCCGTCGCGCAGCAGATCGGCGGAATTCCGTCGCTCACCGCCGTGCTGGTGATTTCGACCGGCATCTTCGGTGCGGTGTGCGCGCGCGCGATCCTGAACGTGCTGCGCATCGACGAGCCGGCCGTGCGCGGCTTCGCGCTGGGCGTCGCGTCGCACGGGATCGGCACCGCGCGCGCGTTTCAGATTGGCGAGGAAACCGGCGCGTTCGCGGGACTCGGCATGGGGCTGAACGGCGTGCTCACCGCGTTCATCGTGCCGATCCTGCTGCCGGTGTTGTCGCGGTGGATTTGAGGCTGGGCGGCGGCGGCTCGCCGGCTGCGGCTTTCGCGAGGTTTGCGCGCACGGCGGCCAGGCCGCGATGCGGCGTGTCGTGCGACGCGCTGCGAATCGGCGGCGCGGCGGCAAGCGCCTCGGGCCGGCATGGACAATGTGCGGGCCGCCGACGTATCGCGGCCGTTATCAGGAGAATTCAGAAACTGGCACGGACATTTTTCCGGCGATCGGCTAACGTTGCATCGGCGCCGGCATCGCACGCGGGCGTTCGACCCACAACCAACAATCGACAAGGAGTTCCGGCCATGACGAAGTCTCGCGTGGTTTCGGTGGCAGCGGCAATCACGGCGTCGTTCGGTCTGTTGCTGACCGCCGCGCCGGCCGCATATGCACAGGATGCGGCGTCGGCGCCGCTGCAGGCTTCGGCATCCGCGCCGACCCAGAAGCAGCTCGACAAGGCGCAGAAGAAGGCCGCCCGCAAGGCGGCGCGCGCGCGCCACGCGAAGGACCTGAAGGCGATCGGAACGGGCAGCGGCTACCGGCTGACCAACGATCAGAGCAATTACCCGCAGAACGCGGTGGAGAAGGCGCCCGCGACGAAGAGCGTGCCGGCCGCGCCGGCATCGGGGCAGTAACGGGCGGGGAGCGAGGTAAGGAGACGGCGCCGGTGAAACCGGCGCCGTTGGTTTTGTGCGCCCAGCATGGGCGCACTCCTGCGGGTGCAAGTCCCGCCATAAGCTGATCACGGCAAATGAAGTGAAGCGCAACTGCATGAGGGCGACCGAGTGTGGGGAGGAAGCGTGGAGCGTAAATCGCGAGCCGATGGACAATAACTGCATAGAAGGCACTGCCGAGCAGGGCGAGCGGGCAAGAGACCGCGAAGCTCTCGTGATCAAGACGAGGCGGCGTAAATGCAGCGGTTGTGCGATGAAGGAGTGCGTTCTTACCTGGGGAGATCTCGCCTTGTGCCTGAAAGGGCGACGGTGCTGAGCCGGAGCGAGAAGTCAGCAGAGGCCGTAGTAGCCGCTGGTATGGGGGCAAAGGGCCGAACGAGCAGGAGGGCCGAAGGACGTGTCGTTCGGACGTGCAGGGCATCAGAAGGCTACGCAGGTAGCGCGCAACGCGGGATGGCGAGGTGAAGCCGAGCCTGAAGCGAGGCGTGATGAAGCACGGACGGCGCGATACGAAACTGGAGGCTTGGGGCGAGACAGTCTGCTATCGCAGGCGCTCGCGAGAGCGAATCTGGTGATGGCGTGGAAACGCGTCAAAGCCAATCGTGGCAGTGCCGGGGTGGATGGGAAGTCGATTGCCGAGACGGCGGAACACCTCAAGACGCACTGGCCCGGGATTCGGGAAGCATTACTGGACGGCAGCTATCGGCCATGGCCGGTGCGGCGAGTCCAGATTCCGAAGCCGGATGGCGGGATGCGTGAACTGGGGATTCCAACGGTCGCGGATCGGTTGATCCAGCAAGCCCTGCTGCAAGTTCTGCAGCCCATCATTGATCCGACCTTCTCCGAACACAGCTACGGCTTCCGGCCGGGGCGTCGAGCGCGCGACGCGGTGCTGATGGCACAACGACACGTACAGGACGGCTACCGGATGGTGGTCGATGTGGATCTGGAGAAGTTCTTCGATCGGGTCAATCACGACATCCTGATGGAGCGGCTATCGAGGCGGATCGACGACAAGGCTGTGCTGCGGTTGATTCGTCTCTACCTTGTGGCCGGGATCATGGATGGCGGAGTGGTCAGTGAGCGATACGAGGGCACGCCGCAAGGCGGGCCGCTCTCGCCGCTGCTGGCCAATGTGCTGCTGGACGAGGTGGACCGGGAACTGGAGAGGCGCGGACACAGGTTCGTGCGCTATGCCGACGACTGCAACGTGTACGTGCGCAGTGGCCGGTCGGGCGAACGGGTGCTGGAAGGACTGCGCAAGCTCTACGATCGGCTCCACCTGAAGGTCAACGAGGCGAAGACGGCGGTCGCACCGGCGACCGGTCGCAAGTTCCTGGGCTACAGACTGTGGCGCGGCGCGGGCGGCCGGATCAAATGTGCGGTGGCCCGAAAGGCCCTGGAGACCTTCAAGCAACGCATCCGGGAACTGACCCGCCGCTCGGGCGGGAGAAACTTGCCAGAGGTAGCGGAGCGTCTGAGGGCGTACATGCCGGGTTGGAAGGCGTACTTCCAGTTGGCGCAGACGCCCAAGGTGTTCCGCGAACTCGACAAGTGGATCCGGCACAGGTTGCGCGCGATGCAGCTCCAGCACTGGCGCCGTGGCACGACGATGTATCGGGAATTGTTGGCATTGGGTGCCTCGGAGGCGGACGCTCGCAAGGTGGCCGCGAACAGCCGGAGCTGGTGGCACAACAGCCGCCTGTTGCTGAACCGAGCGATGCCTGTTGCCTACTTCGACCGACTTGGGGTGCCTCGGCTCTCGTAACCTCAACTGCTCGAACCGCCCGGTGCGGACCCGCATGCCGGGTGGTGTGGGAGGGGATCGGCCAGATCAACTGGCCGCCCCTATCCCGATTGTATGCGCTGCGTATGCGGCTTGGGCGGCGCGTACGGAGGCGCGCGGCTACGGGCTATGGCGCTACCGGCACCGGCTACCGAGCGACGCGGTACGCGCGCCGGGCGGGGGCTATGACCGGTGAGCTGCGAGCTACTAGCTCCGCACTCCGGGCTGCAAGCGGCACACTGCGAGTTGCACCCTCTGGGCGCCGGGCTGCAGGTGACGCGCTGCGAGCTACGTACTCCGGCCTCCGGGTTGCAAGCGATACGGTGAGAGCTCCGCACTCCGGGCTGCAAGTGACGCGCTGCGAGCTACACACTCGAGCTACGAGCTACGAGTTACCAGCGCCAAGCGACGAGCCCAAACCCCGAGCTCCGAGCTACGGCGTGCTACAGGCGGGCAGCCACGCAGCGATGCAGCCACGCAGCCGCACCCCCGCCAGCATTAGGCCGCGAGCTTCGCCGCCAATTGCGCGACGTGCTTGCCCTGATAGCGCGCGATGTCCAGTTCGTTCGCGCTCGGCTGGCGGCTGCCGTCCGCGCCGGCGAGCGTCGTGGCGCCGTACGGCGTGCCGCCGGTGATTTCCTTCATGTCGACGAGCCCGCTGCAGGCGTACGGCACGCCGACGATCACCATCCCGTGGTGCAGCAGCGTCGTGTGGAACGACGTGATCGTCGTTTCCTGGCCGCCGTGCTGCGTGCCGGTCGACGCGAACACGCTGCCGATCTTGCCCACCAGCGCGCCCTTCATCCACAGGCCGCCGGTCTGGTCGAGGAACGTGCGCATCTGGCCGGCCATGTTGCCGAAGCGGGTCGGCGTGCCGAAGATGATCGCATCGTAGTTCGCGAGTTCGTCGATGGTAGCCACCGGCGCGGCCTGGTCGACCTTGACGCCGATCGCCTTCGCCTGGTCGACGGGAATGGTCTCCGGCACGCGCTTGAGCGTGACCTCGACGCCGGGCACCGATTTCGCGCCTTCCGCGACGTGCTGCGCCATCGTTTCGACGTGCCCGTAGGACGAGTAGTAAAGGACGAGTACCTTGGCCATGTTGCGAATCTCCGATTAGAAAAGGCCCCGCGCGCGGCGGGGCCGGGTGTTCCGAACGGGCGTCATGCCCAGTCGGCCGTCACTTCGACCGGGCGCAGGTCGAATACCAGCACCTCGGCGTCGTGACCGTCGGCGAACGTCAGCGTCCGTTCGTCGCGGATGCGCGCGCCGTCGCCTTCGCCGAGCGTCACGCCGTTGACCGTCACGCTGCCGCGCGCCACGTGGACGTACGCATAGCGGTCCGGCGCGAGCTCGAGCGTCGCGCGCTCGTCGCCGTCGAACAGGCCCGCGTAGATCCGCGTGTCCTGCCGGATCTTCAGCGAACCGGCGTCACCGTTGGGCGACACGATCGGCGTGAGCTTCCCGCGCTTGTCCGCTGCCGCGATATTGGTCTGCTGATAGCGCGGCTCGGCGCCCTTCTCGGCAGGCCCGACCCAGATCTGCAGGAAGTGCACGGGCGTTTCCGGCGAGTGGTTGAACTCGCTGTGACGCACGCCGGTGCCGGCGCTCATCAGCTGCACGTCGCCCGGCACGATCACCGACCCGGTGCCCATCGAATCCTTGTGCTCCAGCGCGCCTTCGAGCACGTACGACAGGATTTCCATGTCGCGGTGCGGGTGGGTGCCGAAGCCGCGGCCCGGCGCGACGCGGTCGTCGTTGATCACCAGCAGGTCGGAGAAGCCGACTTGCTTCGGATCGTAGTAATTCGCGAACGAAAACGTATGACGGGAGCTGAGCCAGCCATGCTCGGCACGGCCACGTTGGTTTGCTGCACGAGTCTCGATCATGATGCGTGTCCTTGGTGTCGCCGGCCCTCGGAAGTGGGGCCGGCCGTTCGTTGAGATGAATCTTAGGTCAATCGAATTGACAAATAAATGGCCGTGAAGATAATGACTGTCACCTTGGAGTGGACAATATGGAACTCAACGATCTGAGAATCTTCGTCGCGACGGTCGACGCGGGCAGCTTCACGGCGGCGGCCGACCAATTGATGTTGTCGAAGCAGTTCGTGAGCCGGCGCACGATGGCGCTCGAAGCGTCGCTCGGTGTGCGGCTCCTGCATCGCAATACGCGCAATCTCGCGGTGACGGAGTCGGGTCACGAGTTCTATGCGCGCGCGCAGCGGATCCTGGCGGAAGTCGCCGACGCCGAGCAGGCGATGTCGGTGCGCAGCACCGAACTGCACGGGTCGCTGAAGATCAGCGCGCCGCTGTCGTTCGGCATCACGCACGTGTCGCCGCTGATCGCCGAATTCCTGCGCGCGCATCCGGCCGTGCGGCTGAACCTCGACCTGACCGACCGGCGCGTCGACCTGATCGGCGAAGGTTTCGACCTCGTGCTGCGGATCGGTGCGCTCGAGGATTCGACGCTGATCGCGCGTCCGTTGGGCGCATGGAAAATGATCGCGTGCGCGAGCCCCGCCTATCTGGAGCGGCAGGGCACGCCCGCGTCGCCCGCGGAGCTGGCCGGCCATACGTGCCTGATGTACGGGCGCGAGCGGCGCGTCGGCTGGGAATTCCGGGTCGACGGCGTGGCGCGCACGTTCGACGTGCAAGGCCCGCTCGTCGCGAACAACGGCGAGGTCGTGCGCGATGCGGCGACCGCCGGGCTCGGCATCGCGCTGCTGCCGGAGTTCATCGTCGGCGCCGCGCTCGACGGCGGCGCGCTGGTGCCGGTGCTCGATGCGTATGCGCCGGCGCCGCTCACGCTGAACGCGGTGTTCCCGCAGCATCGGGAAGGCTTCGTGACGCTGCGCACGTTCATCGGGTTTCTCGCCGAGCGGCTCGGACACGCGGTATCGGCTGCATAGCGCAGCTGGATGGCGCGGCCGGTTCGCGTTACGCTGGGGCCCGCGTTGCGCACGTCGCATCGTGTGTCGCGCGCCTTTCCCCGAACTCCGCGGGCCGGCGTTTCAGCGGTCCCGCGCTCCAGCGACGATCCAACGCCATGATCCTTCCGAACCGATCGAATCCTCACGCCGGCATGCGCGCGAGCGCAGCGCTTCCCGCCCGCGCGTCGCGCCACGCGATTCCGCACGTGCTCGCGGCGGCCGCATGGCTGACCGCGCTGCCGATGGCCACCCATGCGGCCGGTTTCGACTGTGCGAAGGCCGCTTCGCCGACCGAACACGCAATCTGCGCGGACGCACGCCTGTCCGCGCTGGACACTCAACTCGCGACCGCATGGCAGAAGGCGCGCGCGAAAGGCGGCGATACGGCCGCGCTGAAGGCCGCCCAACTGAAATGGCTCGCGCAGCGCGATCGCTGCGGCGGCGACGCCTCGTGCATCGCCGATCGCTATCGCGAGCGCCTTGCGATCCTGAACGGCGCGCCGCTCGCGCCCGACCGCTGGCAGCAGACCTGGTATCGCGACAGCGCCAACCCGTCCCTTGGCGGCGTGCTGACGATTACCGGCACGGCGCCGCATCTTCACTTCGAATTGAGCGGCAACAACGGCGCGAACACCGGCGATCTGGCCGGCGATCTCGCGCTGCACGGCGACGCCGGCACGTTTCGGCAGGACCGATGTCGGCTCGACTTCAGCCGCCACGGATCGCGCGTGCGCGGGACGCAGCAGGGCAGCGACGCTGATTGCGGCGCCGGCGCGGGCGTCGTGTATTCGGGCGACTACGTGACCGCGTCGCAGGCGCAGGCGAGCCCGCCGGCGGATCTCGTCACGCTGAAGGTGCTGGACGACGCGCGGCAGGATGCGATCGCGCACAAGCTGCTCGGCGCGGATTACCAGACGCTCGTCGACACGATCAATAACCGCGACGACGAGCGCGACCTCGACGGCCTGAATGCAAAAGTGACGTCGTACTGGGTGCGCGGCATCGCGACGACGAACGCCGCGATCGTGATGCGCCGCGGCACCGATCTGTGGATCGGGCTCCTCGTGTTCGACGCCCACAACGACGTGCGGATGCGGTACTACACGAACGTTCCGGCGTGGAAAAAGACCGTGCCGAAAACGCTGCGCGCGTGGCACGACAAGCTCGACAGCAGCTATCCAATCGACCTGATGTGACCTGGTAAGTGACGCGGTAAGCGATGCGGCAATCGGCCCACACGGCCGACACGCTGCGTTTGTCACGTGACAATTGTCCACCGGAGGGTGACAGCGAATCTTGTTTTGACGGATTGATGATTCCCGGTGAGACAGTAGACTGCACCCGTGCTTCGCCAGAACCGCTCCGCAGCGCCGAGATCGCGCCACCGGACGGATTCGTCGGAAGCGGGCAGGGACGCCCGCACCGATCGCGCGAGGAGGGTTCGGTACCGATCCATGCGTTCGCCGTTTCGGCGGCCGTCGGTGCCGGATGCGTCGAACCGTCAATTCAAGGTGATTGCTATGCGTTACGTGTCGCTGGAGTCGAAGAAGGACGAGCTGCTGCTGGCCGCTCGCGTGTTGATGATGATTCTGTTCGTGTTGTTCGGCTGGCAGAAGCTGACCGGTTTCTCCGGTACGGTCGCATACATGGCGTCGACGGGCGCACCGTCTCCCGAGCTGTCCGCGGTGATCGCGGTGGCGGTCGAACTGGTCGGCGGCGCGCTGATCGCAGTCGGCTTCTACACACGGCCGCTGGCGCTGCTGTTCGCGGCGTACACGCTCGCGACCGCGTTGATCGGGCATCGCTACTGGGCGCTGCAGGGGATGGATCAGTACGTCGCGATGATCAACTTCTACAAGAACGTCAGCATCATCGGCGGCCTGCTGTTGCTCGCGCTCACCGGGCCGGGGCGGTATTCGTTCGACCGCAAGTAAGCTGGCGCGGCAGTCGCTGCCGCATGGCGGGCCCGGTGCGTTCGAGCAATCGCGCACCGGGCTTTTTTTCGGTTCATCGAGGATTACCGGGGAAGGCGGCGCGGATCTTGAGGAAGAAGTATTCATCGTCACGGTACCCGTAAGCCCGACGCTTGATGACCTTGATGGTGTTGTTGATGCCTTCGACGACGCTGGTA